>CAZNTI010000069.1:0-4980 GCA_964575885.1 uncultured Terricaulis sp. | reverse complement strand
CCCGACAATCGTCCCGTTGCCGGGCCGGCGAACGCAACGTCGAAGCGCGCGCCTTGAGGCGGGATCGTCGCCTTGCCGTCGAGAATGGCCGCCAACTCGACTCCGAAATCGATCATGGCGGTGATGTCGGCCTCGTACTGATAGATTTTTTCGCCCCGCATAGACCTCATCCTCCCACCTCTGTTCCGGCCTTGGACCACGCCCGTACGATTGCAAGAGCGGCGTTGACGCCGAAGCGCGGAGGCGAATCGGGTTCATTGACAAGCGCTCGGAGCTTGGTCAGAGTTAGGACAGGGGCTCGCGATTGCCCCGTGAGGCGACAGCCCGAAATCGCGTCCATGCATCACTTTAAGCAGGATGGACGCCCATGGCCTCGACAGCTTCAATTAATGTAACACAATTGCGCCGACTCGTCGGCTGCCCCGACGCTCCGATTATCATCGACGTCCGCAAGGAAGCGGATTTCGCGGCGGACCCCCGGCTCTTGCCCGCCGCGCGCCGACGTGACGCCGAGCGCGTCGGCGCCTGGAGCGGCGAACTGCGCGGCAAGCGCACCGTGGTCGTGTGCCAACGCGGCGGCTCGCGCAGCGAAGGCGCCGCCGCCTGGCTGCGCGCCGAGGGCGTGCAGGGCGAAATCCTCGACGGCGGCTTCGAGGCCTGGCGCGATGGCGGCGGGTTGCTGGTGAAAACCGACGCACTGCCTGCCCGCGACGGCGCCGGGCGGACCGTCTGGGTGACGCGGTCGCGGCCGAAGGTCGACCGCATCGCTTGCCCGTGGCTTATACGCCGCTTCGTCGACGCCGAGGCGGTGTTCCTCTTCGTCGCCCAGCGCGAAGTGCGCGAGGTGGCGTCGCGCTATGCGGGCGCCGCCTTCGATATCGAAGGCGAATTCTGGAGCCACCGCGGCGAACTATGCACGTTCGACGTGATGTTGGAGGAGTTCGGGCTGAAGTCTGACGCGCTCAGCGAACTCGCCACGATCGTGCGCGGCGCCGATACGGCGCGGCTCGATCTGGCGCCACAGGCGGCGGGCCTGCTCGCAGCCTCGCTTGGCCTCTCGCGCATGTTCCGCGACGACTTGGAGCAATTGCAGGCGGGCATGCTCCTCTACGATGCGTTCTACCGTTGGCGACGCGACGCCGTCGACGAGGCGCACGACTGGCCCGGACCGGTGAAGAGCTAAGCGAGCGCCGATGAGCTGGGCACCGACACAAGCAACCACCGTGGACGATGGTCGCCCGTCTTTCGCGGCGCTGGCGGCGGCGAGCCTGAAGGTGGGTTGCCTGGGCTTCGGGGGCCCCGCCGGCCAGATCGCGCTCATGCATCGGATTTTCGTCGAAGAGAAGAAGTGGATCGACGAGCCGCGTTATCTGCACGCGCTCAACTATTGCATGCTGCTGCCCGGTCCTGAGGCGCAGCAGCTTGCGACCTATGTCGGTTGGCTTCTGCACGGCGTGCGCGGCGGCGTTGTTGCAGGGGCGCTGTTCGTCTTGCCCGGGGCGCTGATCGTTTTCGGGTTGTCGTGGCTCTATGCGGCGCATGCCGGCGCTGCGTGGGTGACCGCCCTCTTCTACGGAATCAAGGCCGCCGTGCTCGCCTTCGTCGCCGAGGCGCTTTTCAAGATCGGCAAACGCGCACTAAAGGGGCGTCTGGACGCGGCGGTCGCGGCGGTGGCGTTTGCGGCGCTGTTCCTGTTCGGCTTGCCGTTCCCTTGGGTCATCGTCGCGGCGGCGCTGTTTGGCGTGCTGCGCGCGCTGGCCTCGGCCCCTGCCGCCCCGCAGGACGCCGGCGCCGGACCCAAGCCCTCCGCGGTCGCCGCTGTCGGCGCGAGCCTGATGTGGGGCGCGCTCTGGCTTGCGCCGCTCGCCGCGGCGCTGGTCGCGCTCGGGCAGACACACGTTCTGACCCAGGTGGGGCTGCTGTTCAGCGAACTGGCGGTGGTGACGTTCGGCGGCGCCTACGCGGTGCTGGCGTATCTGCAACAACAGGCGGTCGACGCGCGTGGCTGGCTTACCGCCGACCAGATGATCGACGGCCTCGGGCTCGCCGAGACGACCCCTGGACCGCTCATTCTGGTCAATCAATTCGTCGGCTTCCTGGCCGGCTGGCAGGACGAGGCGGGCGGCTTTTGGCTGGCGGTCGCGTGCGCGGCAATGGCAAGCTGGTGCACGTTCGCACCGTCCTATCTGTGGATTTTCGCCGGCGCGCCGTTTGCAGAATCGCTGCGGCGGAATCGCTTTGCGGCGAGCGCGCTTGGCGCGATCACCGCATCCGTACTTGGCGTGATCGCCAACCTGGCGCTCTGGTTCGGCCTGCATGTGATTTTCACGCGCCACGCCCGCATCGCCACACCCTGGGACCATGCGCTTTCGGTTCCCCAGCTTTCGAGCTTTGATGCGATGGCCGCAGCAATTGCGATTGCGGCCGCGATAGCGCTTATCCGATTCAAGGCCAACGTGGTGTTGGTCATCGCCGTGTGCGCCGCGGCCGGTATGGCGCGGACGCTGGCGGCGTGATCGCCGACGTCCGCCGAAACTTTAGCGCAGAAGCGGCTGGCAAAGCTCCCCCGATTGGTCCATCTACGCCCACGGAAGGATGCATGTGATGTCGCGCGTTCTCGTCATGCTTGCCGCCGGGGAGACGTACGAGCACGATAACGTCAGATGGTACCGCAGCGCCAGCAAGCAGGATCTGCTCAAGTACCACAATATCGGCGACAGCTTTGTCTATGATTCTTCACTGAAACTTATCCGCTTCGATGCGCTCGAACACTTGCGCCACGCGACGCTGGATCAGGCGCTCGTGGAGCGCTGGCGCCGGGACTTCGACTACATCCTGCTACGCGGTTCGAACTACGTGCACGCGCAAATGGCCTGGCTCGCCGCCGCCGAAGTTCTTGAACGAGTTGGACTTCCGGTTATCGCCTTCGGCATCGGGGCGCAGGCGCCCAAAGCTGGCCCGCTCACATTAAGCGCCGATGCCATCCGCGTGCTGCAAGTGATCGCCAATTCCACCACCTCGATCGGCGTGCGCGGGGAGTACACCGCTCAGGTGCTCAACGACATCGGCATCAAGAACGTTCGCATCATCGGCTGCCCGACCGCATTCCGGCACAATTCTCCACGTCTGAAGATTGCTCCGCCGGCGTTCGCCGACATCGAGCGGGTCGGCTTCACGCTGCGGCGGGAAGTGAACGAACACTATTCTCGCGATATCGCCCGCTACATGCGGGTTATGCGCGACAGCGTGCTGAGGCTTGCGCAGCGTTACGACGTGACGCTGATGGCGCAGGGCGAACTCCAGGAGAAAATGATCGTTTTCGGCGGCGAGGCCGAGAAGGCGCAAGCACTCGAAGAGATCAAAGGCTGGCTGCGCGGGCCCGGGGATCCGATGTGGGATCTCTACTTGAGCAAGCTCTTCTACTCGGACTCGGTGGCCGACTACGAAGCGCTGGTGCGGCGGCAGGACCTGGTCGTCGGCTACCGATTGCACGGAAATCTGATGGCGCTCGCCAACGGCGTGCCGGCCGTGTACTTCACCTATGACAGCCGCACCGAAGAATTTGTCCACACCTTCAAAATTCCGGCTTTCGATATTTACTCCGGCGCCGATTTTGAGTTGGAGGCATTCTGTGAGGCCGCCGCCTTCGACGCCTTCTCGGCCGCTTACGAAGAAAAGTATGCCGAAACGGCGCTGTTTCTGTCGGAGAACGGCGTCCGCCACAAACTGCACGCCAAGCCAGAGCGCGCGCCGCCCGACATTGGCGTGCCCATCGTCGCCTACGCGATGCGCGGCGGTATCGAAGATGTTTCTGCGCTTCACGTGAGCGGCTGGGCGCGCGATCTCAGGCGCGACGGCGCCGTCACCGTCGCGGCGGTGCTGGACGGTTACCCGTTGGCGCATGGCAAGGCCGACCTTGCCCGGCGTGAGGCCAGCGCAGAGCGTTGCGGTTTCCGGCTGGCGATGCCGCGAGCGCTCTCGCCGGCCGAACTGCGCCGGATCAAGGTTCTTGCGCTCGGCCCCGACGGCACGGGCTGGTGCGATCTTTCAATGCGCAACGATGGACAGGGATAGAACGTGTCACGACCGCTCGAAACAGAAGCGCCCGGGGATGCTGAAGAACGGCGCGTCACGGCGCTGGTGAGCGATAAGGCCACGGACGTCGAGAGGTGGTCGCAGGCGGATAATTTCAATCCGGCGTGGGTCGGGCGTGCGCGAACCGCCGCCAATCTGGTGCCGCAAAACGCGCGCGTGCTCGATCTCGGATGCGGTCAGCAGGTGTTCAAGCAGGTGCTGCCGGACGGCTGCACCTACACGCCCGCCGACATCAAGCAATGGACCGAAGACGTCGTCAGAATCGACCTGAACGAAGGCCTGTGGCCCGAGGGCCAATGGGATGTCGTCGTCTCGCTTGGCGTTCTCGAATACATCTACGACATCGACAAGTATTTCAGCGGCATCGCCGAACGCGCCGACGTCGCGGTTATCAGCTACAGCGTTCCGAACGCACTTACTCCCGCCGCCGTCGCGGCGCGCCGGCGCACCTCATGGCTCACCGACTTCGAGGCCCACACCATCGTCGCCGCCGCCTATCGCTGCGGCTTCCTGCTCGATCGTGCGCTGATGCTGCAGCGAACTCCGGACTTTCACCAGATTCTGTTCAAATTCGCCAAGTAGCGCGGCGATGCAGGCGGGCGGGCGCCACTTGGGTCAGCGCCGCCGAGCGCGCTACACTGCGGAATGGATTCGCCCGCGCCGCCCGCAGAAATCGTCATCGTCGCGCCGCGGCTGGAAGAAGCGCCGGGCGAGCGTGCATTCTCCGCTGTCGAGATCGCGCCGGCGCTGATCGAGGGCGCGGCGCGCCTCGACACCGCGCTTGCCTCGAGCCCCGGCGTCTCGCTGTTCCGCCGCAACAGTTCGGCTGCGGCCAATCCCAGCATCCAAGGCCTGACTCTGCGGGATGGCGGGGGCTCGGGGGCG
>CAZNTI010000068.1:0-8298 GCA_964575885.1 uncultured Terricaulis sp. | reverse complement strand
AACCTGTGACCCGCTGATTAAGAGTCAGCTGCTCTACCAACTGAGCTAATCACCCTGGCGCTGCCAAAGGGGACGCACATAAGGCGATTGGGCCCCGGCGTCCAGTGCCGCGCGTGGACCGGGCCAGCCCCGAGCGCGCCGCGCTTGCCGGGCGGGAAAACCAGCTTAAGGCTGGCGGCGATGCTGAAATCCGTTTTGATCGCCAACCGCGGCGAGATCGCCTCCCGCGTCATCCGCACCGCCAGGCGCCTTGGCGTGCGCACAATAGCGGTCTTTGCCGACGCCGACGCCAAATCGCGCCACGTGCGCGAGGCCGCCGCGGCCGTGCATATTGGGGCCTCGCCCGCTAGTGAGAGCTACTTGCGCGGCGAAAAGATTATCGCCGCCGCGAAGCAAACTGGCGCCGAGGCGATCCATCCCGGTTACGGCTTTCTCTCCGAGAGCGCCGATTTCGCGCAGGCTGTCATCGACGCAGGCCTCATTTGGATCGGCCCACGCCCGGACTCCATCCGCGCAATGGGCCTCAAGGACGCCGCCAAAAAACTGATGGCCGAAGCCGGGGTGCCGGTAACGCCTGGCTATCTCGGTGAAGATCAAAGCGAAGAGCGTTTGCAGAGAGAGGCAGACAGCATCGGCTATCCGGTGCTGATCAAGGCCGTCGCAGGCGGCGGCGGCAAGGGCATGCGCAAGGTCGAAAAGAAGACCGAGTTCAAGGCTGCGCTCGCCTCCGCCAAGCGCGAAGCGGCGGCCGCGTTCGGCGACGATCGCGTGCTGTTGGAGATGTATGTTCAGCGCCCCCGCCATATCGAGGTGCAGGTGTTCGGCGACAGCCACGGCAATGTCGTACATCTTTTTGAGAGGGATTGCTCGCTGCAGCGCCGCCACCAGAAGGTGATCGAAGAGGCCCCCGCGCCCGGCATGACCATTGAAGCGCGGGAGGCCGTAACTGACGCCGCGGTGAAGGCGGCGCGGGCGGTGGACTATGTGAACGCCGGCACCATCGAGTTCATAGCCGATGCGAGCGAAGGCCTGCGCCCAGATCGCATCTGGTTCATGGAAATGAACACCCGCCTGCAGGTCGAGCACCCGGTGACCGAGGCGATCACGGGCCAAGATCTGGTGGAATGGCAATTCCGCGTCGCCAGCGGCGAGGCGTTGCCGGTTAGCCAGGATGAGCTGAAGATCAGCGGCCACGCCATTGAAGCGCGCTTGTATGCAGAGAATGTCGAGGCTGGATTTCTGCCGAGCACTGGCGTGTTGGAGCGGCTCTGGCTGCCCGAGTACGCCGTGCGCATCGACGCCGCGGTGCGCGAGCGCGATGAGGTGAGCCCCCATTACGATCCGATGATCGCCAAGCTGATCGCGCACGAGGATTCTCGCGATGAAGCGATCGAGAGCCTTTCGCAAGCCCTCGGCCGGGTGGCGGTTTGGCCGGTCAAGACGAATGCCGGGTTCGTGGCGCGATGCCTTGAGGACGAAGCGTTCCGCGAAGGCGTGATCGACACCGGCCTTATCGCTGCGCGCGGTGTTGCGCTGACAAAACCGCCGCCGCCGTCGCGGGATCTGCTCACTGCGGCGGCCAACGCCTATGAAGATGGCTTGACACGAAGCTGGCTGGGGCCGGAGGGCGACGACAATTTCAACTCGCCGTGGCTGCGCCTTGGCGGCTTTCGCCTCAACGCGCCACCGCGCCGCGTGCGGCGTTTCCTCTATCGCGGCGAGCGGGTCGAGGGTGTGTGCGGCGAGGTCGACGCTTATCCGCCCTATGCGGATCTCAACACCGACAACGGCGTGGTGCTCTTCGATCGCGGCGAGCCCTACGAATTCACCCTCGATACTGGCGAACGCAGCGCCGACGAAGCAGGCGCAAGCGACGGCGCGATCCTGTCGCCGATGCCGGGTAAGATCGTCTCCGTGGCCGCGAAAGCCGGCGCGAAGCTGAAGAAGGGCGATCCCATCCTGGTGTTGGAGGCCATGAAGATGGAGCACACTTTGGCCGCGCCCTTCGACGGCAAGCTTACACAGCTCAGCGCCCAAGCCGGCGCGCAAGTGAGCGAAGGCGTGCTGCTAGCGCGTATGGAGCAGGGCTAATATGAACCCCCGGCGCACGGCGGTTCATGCTCAAGCGGTGCAAACGGGGAGGCGGCGATGAACGGATTTGCCTGGGCGCTGGCGGCTTTCGTGCTCATTCATATCGGCCTGGCGGCCACCGGCCTGCGCACCGCGGTCGCCGGACGCATCGGTGAGGGCCCGTATCGCGGGCTGTTTTCGCTCGCTTCCTTGGCGCTGTTGGCGTGGCTCCTTCAGGGCTACGCGGCGATGCGCGCCGATCCGTTCGATCCCTTGAACCAGGCGCTGTGGCTGCCGCCGGACTGGCTGCGCTGGCCGGCTTACGCGCTCAACATTCTGGGGCTGGCGCTGGCGTTCGCGGGGCTGTTCACGCCGGGGCCGACTCTTGCCGGCTTCGAGGCGCGCGCGCTGGCGCAGGCCGAACCGGCGCGCGGTGTGCTGCGCATCACCAGGCATCCGTTCCTGTGGGGGGTGGCGCTGTGGGCGGCAGGCCATGCTCTGGTCAACGGCGAACGCTTCGCGGTGATGCTGTTCGGCGGCCTGGGGTTGATGGTGCTGTTCGGCGCGCGCTCGATCGACCGAAAGGGCGCTGCGCGCGACCCGGAGGCCTGGGCGCGCTTCGCAGAAGTCACATCCAACGCCCCGTTCGCAGCGATCGCGCAGGGCCGCAACCGGTTGGCGCTGGGCGAGATCGGCTGGCGCGCACCGCTGGCGCTGGCGATCGTGGCGGCGATCGTGTGGGGTCACGAATGGCTTTTCGGCGCGCCAGCGATTTCAACCTCGCCTTAAGGCGGCGGCGCGCAGACATGCATGCATGTCGTTAGACCGCGACCATTTCGACGCCATGACCGGGGCCGACCGCAGCTTGCAGCTGGAAGTGATCGGGCTGTTTCGGGCGCAGATCGGGGCGCTGAATGCGGGGCTCGTCGACGACGTCCGCTGGCGCGACGCCGTCCATACGCTCAAAGGCTCGGCGCGCGGTATCGGGCTGACAGCTTTGGCGGCGGCGTGCGAGGCGGCGGAGGCCAACGGGGCCGAGCGCGCAGCCGCTTTGGCGCAGGTGGCTGCGGCGCTTGCGGCGGCATTGGCGGCGCTGGATCAATTCGTCGCGGACGCGGCCTGAAGGCGCACGCTAAGCTCAAGCCATGGCCGCCGAGATTTTCACGCAAAGCTTTCCCGTCGACGCCGCCGACATCGACGAACTCGGCCACGTCAACAACGTCGTCTATCTGCGCTGGGCGCAGGAGATCGCCATCGCCCACTGGCGCGCGCGGGCCAGCGCCGAAATGGTGCAGGGCTTCGTCTGGGTGGTGGCGCGCCACGAGGTGGATTACCGCGCAGCCCTCGCGCTGGGCGATGTCGCCGAGGTGCGCACTTGGGTCGATGATGCACCGCGCGGGCCTACCTGGGTGCGCTTTGTCGACATTTACAAACAGGGCGCCGAGAAGCTCGCGGTGCAGATCAAGTCAAATTGGGTGATGCTCGACATCGTCAGCCGCCGCCCGCGGCGGGTGCCGCCGGAGCTGGCGCAGCGTTTCTTTGCTTAAAATTCCGGGTGGTTGGGATCGACGCCGCTCAGCAGGTCGCGGATTTGCCCCAGGCGCTCATAGGCAAGGAACGCGAGCATGAACAATTCGCACAGGAAGCGCCAATAAAGGAACGCCACCGCGCCTACTGCGGGCGCTGCCAGCAATTGCATGAGGCCCTGGCCGAAGTTTCCGGCCAACAGCGCCATCACGCCCATCAGAACCGCAAAGCCGACCATGGCGACAATCACCGCGGCGCCGAAGTAATAGACCAGCCGAACCAGCACCGGCCCGATCAGCCGGTCGAAGCCCAATAGCCGCTGGAACAGTGAAGCCATCATGTGCACCCCTCGCGTGGTCCCGCGCCTAAAGCCTGTAGCCGCCGTCAACGACCAGCGTTGCGCCGGTGATCGCCGACTCGTCCGATAGCAGCATGGTGATGAGTCGGGCGATATCGTCCGTCTGCGCATAGCGGGCAAGCGGCAGCGCTAGGCGCGCAAGCGCATCGAGGGCGGCGCGTTCGCTGCCGGCTTCGCGCATCATGTCGGCGAACCAGGGCAAGCTCTGCCACATCGGCGTCTCTGCGCCGCCGGGCGCAACCGCGTTCACACGCACGTTGGCGCCGGCAGCCTCCCGGGCGGCTGCGCGCATCAGCTGCAACAAGCCTGGCCGATCGGCGCTCGCTGCGGTCAGCGCCTTCTCCGCGGCCGCGATCACCACGGCGCCGCCTTGCGCGTTGCGTCGCATCAGCGGCATCACCGCGCTCAATGTCAGGATGGCGCCGTCGAGGTGGGCGCCCGGTTGCGGCCAGTCGAGCAGTTCGCCGTCCTTGATTTCCGCGGCGCGGGAGGCGCCGGCGCTGACGATGGCCCAATCCAGACGCCCGTAATGTTCCTGGAGGAACGCCGACGCCCGCGTCCACCAGGCTTCGTCGCTGATGTCGAAGGCAAGCGTGGACACGCGCTCGGGCGCGATGTTCTTGGCGTCGAGTTCGTCGGCCAGCGCCGCCAAACCCGGCTCGTCGCGATCGATCAGAATGAGGCCGCCGGTGGAGCGACGCGCATGCATGCGCGCGCATGCCGCGCCGATGCCGGTCGCGGCGCCGGTGATGAGTGTGACCGGCGTAAGGCGGTTCAGGTCCATTGCCGTCTTAGGCCATGCGGGCGCGCCGGATTCAACCTTCGCCAGCGCAGCGCGAGGGGGTATAGTCGCCGCCGATGACCCGCTTTGCTCTGCAGTTCGGCCAGACCCAGACCGGCCTCACCTATCTCGAACGCATGAGCGCCTACGGCATCTGTCCGCGCGGCGAGGCCGCGATAGCTGTCGCCCAGATCGGCCGCAAGGCGCCGTTCGAATACGACTTGCCGGGCGGCGGCGTGGAAGCCGACGAGGACGAGGCCGCCGCGCTGATGCGTGAGTTCATGGAAGAGACCGGGCTCACGGTGTGGCCGACCCGGGTGATCGGCCGGGCGGGGCAATTCTGGATCAACCGCAGCGAACCGCGCAACTCGCTCTCGACCTTCTATGAAGTCGAGTTGTCGGCGTCCGACAGCGCTCCGTCGGAGCCCGATCACGCGCTGTTGTGGATGAGTCCAGCCGACGCCATTCTGAAAATGCGCCATGAGGCGCATGCGTGGGCGATCATGCACTGGCTTCGCAAGCGCCGCAGCGGCGCTTAGAGCGGCGCGCTGGCTTTATACGCCGGCGCTTCAGCCCTCGTTGCTTTCGCCGCCGTCGTCCAGAGCACGCAGCGGATTGAGCGCGCCGATGCGCTCACGCAGCGTTGGCCGGCGCAGCTCTGGCGGCTCGTAGGGGTGATTTTCGAGCAGATCGACGCTGGAAAGGCGTAGCCGCGGCGTGCGCGCGCTTGGAATGCTCAGCAGGTCCTCAGCGGAATCGGGCTCAATCAGCTCCACAGCGCCGCCCACCGCGATTTCCTGAAAGTCCACCTGGGCAGAGCGCAGTGGCGGGGGCTCAGGCATCGATTGCACCTCGGAAACCGTTCCTCCGCCGGGTTGCAGCGCAATCACGCCGCCGACCGCGGCCGCCGCAAAACCGGTCAGGCCAATGAGCATGGTGCGATTGGCGCGGTGTCGCACCACCGGGGCCAGGGTGGCGGCGAGCGCATCGAGGCGTTCGCTGAGCGCCCCCCATGCGCGGCCGCTGGGATCGCCCATGCGCCAGCCTGTAAAATCGATCACCGGCGCACGCCGCTCGAAGCGCGGCCAGCCCGGCGCGCAGGCGAGTTCCACGAGGCGCGCCGGGGGAATCGCGCGCGCCCATTCCAGCATATAATGTTGAGCAGGCGCGTTGGTGGACCACACCAGCAGCACGGCTTCGTTGGCGACCTTGGCGTTTTCGAGTGCGGCCATCGATTGGCGCCCGAAGCTGAGCCGCACCAGATGCTGGTCAGCTTCCAGCAGGCGCGCCAGCGCTTCGGCGAATTTCACCGCGTCGTGCGTGCAAACGATTCGAATGTCGATCATCGGAAACAACTAAACAGCGAGTGAACGGGACGCAGCTGTAGCATGACGGTTGCGCTACGCCAGCGGCGCCCGGGTCAGCGTTCTGTGCATAAGTGTCATGAAACGCGCCCTGTTGCGGCGCCGCCGCTTTCCGGTGTTACAGCCACGCAATCTTCGGCTTCCAAGCCTCTTTCGTTGGTGTAGTTTCGCGCGCGCCCTGGGCCTTTGGCCGGGCGCCAGAAGGGGAGGACAGACCATGGACTTGGCGAGCATCACGCCATGGCTCGTGCTGGCGGCCGGCGGCGCGCTTGGGGGCAACTTGACGGGCGTGATCACACGCGGCGGCGGCGGCTTGGTCGGGCGCACCTTGTTCGGCGCCATTGGCGGGGTCGCGGCCGGCTACGCGGCGCTCAACGTGCCGGCGGTGAGCGAGATCGCGATCAATTGGGGATCGTTGCTGCCGCAGGACGAGGCGCTGTCGGGGCGCATCGCCGGGCTCATCACCGGCGCCATCGGCGGCGGCGGCCTCGGCCTCGTCACCGGCCTGTTGATCCGGCAGAGCCGCTAGCCGCGGCTCAAGCGTTGCGCAGGTCGGACCAGATCATCGAGATGAACTGCGCATCCGACCATTGCGTGCGCGGGTCGAGCGTGCGCGCCTGGCGGGCGATGACGACACCCGACGAAAGCGACAAATACAGTCGCTGCCCCCCGGCCCCGGCCGCCATCGCGAGATCGACCGGCGCCGGGGAATAGGCCCGCCAAAGATCGGTCTCGAAATCGGGCGCATCGCGACCGCCGCGCCCGGGCGCGGCTAGCCACAGGCCAAAGCCTGCCCGGGCTTGCGCGAAAGAGCCGCGCTGGGCTTCGCGCAGGGCGTTGGCGTCGGCCAATTGTTGCGCGCGCCAGACGCCCTCGCGCCGGATCAGCTCGCCCGCAGCCGCCCAGCCCCGCGCCGACACCGCAGCGCCCTGGTCGAAGCGCGCGGCGCCGTCGGGCATGCGCGCCCAGCCGATCGGCACGCAGCCGATGGAGGCCAGAGTGCGTGCGGTGAGGTAGAGCGCCGGATCGGAATCGCGCCCCGCCGTCAGCAGCTTGCGGCGCGCGATCTCGGTGATCAGCACGTAGGGGGCAGGATCGTCGATGAAGCGTGCGCCTGTCTCATCGCGAGGTTCGAGCGCGATCGCGGTTGCCGCATCCTGCGCGTCGCCGCGGCCGAAGGCGATGCCGCTTACCCCGCTCAGCAGCGCGCGGATCGAGATCGTCGACTTCAGCGGATGTGCGCCCCAATCCCCCAGAGTCAGAGCTGCGGGCTCGTCCAGCGACATCAGATCGTCCTGGATCAGCGTGGCGGCGAGCAGCGCTGCGAACGCGCGGGTGGCGTCGCCGATGGGCCAACGGGTTTCGGGGCCTCCGGCCTGATAATGTTCAGCCAGCACGACGCCGTGGCGTGCGATGAGCAGGCTGGCGCCGTTGCGCTCAGCGCTGTAGCGCGCCGCCGTCTCGAAGCGGGCCGTGCCCTGAGCGCGCGCGATCGGCGCGGAGGCGCTGACGGCGCTGCACGCGGCGGCTGCGGTCAAGAAGGCTCGGCGGTCCATGCGACTCCCCCAAGGCGGTTTTCGGCCAACGGAACCAAACCCACAAGCGGCGCGTATGCCACCACATGGGCAAATTTCTGATCCTCGGGCTTATCCTCCTCGTCGCCGGCTGCGGGCAGCCGGTTTATCGCCAAGGCCAGACCCCGTTGCCGGTCGCCGCCATCGAGGTTGAGCGATACCTCGGGGTTTGGCGCGAGCAGGCGCGGCTGCCCAACAGCTTCCAGAACGGCTGCACCGATGTCACCGCCGCCTACGGGCTGCGGCCCGACGGGCTGATCTCGGTGCGCAACGCCTGCCGCACCGCGGAGGGGCGCGAACGCAGCGTGGAGGGGCGCGCGCGACTGGTCGGCGCGCCCGGCGAGGGCAAGCTGGAAGTCAGTTTCTTCGGTCCGTTCTGGGGCGATTACTGGGTGCTCGAGCGCGCCGATGATTACAGCTGGGCGATCGTCGGCGAACCCGCGGGCCGATATCTGTGGGTGCTGACGCGCGACCAGACGATCGCTGCCGAGCAGCGCGCTTTGCTGGCCGCGCGCGTCGGCGCTCTGGGATACGACCCCGCGCAGATGATCTGGGCCGAATAGCTCACTTGCCGGTGGGCGTGTTCTGCGCGGGCGCGCCGATGTCCTCGATGGCGACTCGCAC
>CAZNTI010000067.1:0-8315 GCA_964575885.1 uncultured Terricaulis sp. | reverse complement strand
CGCAGCCCGACTGGGCGCCGATGGCGTGCATATCGGACAGGACGATGAGCGCTACGCCGAAGCGCGCGCGCTGGTGAGTCCGGATCGCATCGTCGGCGTCACCTGCCACGACTCGCGCGATCTCGCCTATGCGGCTGCCGAAGCCGGCGCCGACTACGTCGCCTTCGGCGCCTTCTTTTCCACCGCAACCAAGCAGGCCAAAACCCGCGCCGACCCGGAGATATTGGAGATCTGGCAGGAAACGATGGAAACGCCGTGCGTGGCGATCGGCGGCGTCAGCGTCGATAACGCCGCGGCGCTGGTGCGCGCCGGCGCTGATTTCCTCGCCGTGTCCAGCGGGGTCTGGGCGCATCCGCAAGGCCCGCGCGCCGCTGTCGAAGCCTTCACTGCGCTGATCGCCGCCGAGACAGGCTGACGCAGTCGCGACGCCGGATTCTGCGGCGCACGTCATCAAAGCATCATGTCTCGCAGTCAAAACCCGCGCAAAACAGGGGCGCGTGTGTGGGTTGGCGATCCGTACTCCTAGTCGTGATCACGGTGGCGTGGTGCTTCGTCGCCGGCTGGTGGTTCAGTTCGTCGCGGCGCACGCCAGAGGGCGGCGACACCGGGCCAGGAACGGCTGCATGTTCGTTCACGCTGGCCGGCTCGAACACCATCGGCGAACGCCTGGCGCCGGCGGTGGTGGCGGCGTATTTCCGCGCTGAAGGCTATCAGGTCGGCGAACCGCAGATCGTCGCCGAAGATGAGGTGCGCGTCGTCGCCGTGCGCGAGAACGAGCGCTGCGTCATCGACATCCGCTCGCACGGATCGTCGTTTGCGTTCCGCGACCTGGCCGCCGGATCGGCCGCCATCGGCATGTCGTCGCGCGCCATCCGTCCAAGCGAAATCGAGGCGCTGAGCGCAGCCGGCGCCGGAGATTTCAGCACCGAGGCGGCCTTAGCCGAGCACGTCGTCGGGCTCGACGGCATCGCCATCATCACCCATCCCTCCAACCCGCTGACCGCAATCGGGCGGGCGCAGGTGCGCGACCTGTTCTTACGCGCCGCCACCAATTGGCGCGAGCTTTCGGGCCCGGACGCACCCATCAACCTCTACGCGCGCGATGACGATTCCGGAACCTTTCAGTTCTTCCTGGAACAGGTGCTGGGCGAAGATCCCAGTTGGGAGACCGCAAAAGCCAACGCCCGCCGCTTCGCGTCGAGTTCTGAACTGGTGGCCGGCGTCGCCACCGATCCGGGCGGCGTCGGCTTCGTCGGCGTCGCCTATGTGACCAGCGCTGTACGCGCGCTCCCGGTGTCCGATGGCGGCCCCGCCTTTGCCGCCACCGCCGACAATGTCCGATCGGAAAGCTACCCGATCTCGCGGCGGCTGTTCCTCTACGTGCGGCCTGAAACGATGCGCAGCAATGCCCGCATCGCAGCGCTGGTGGCGTATTTCAAGTCGCCCGCCGCCTACCCCAGCGTCGAGGATCTCGGCTACGTCTCGTTGCGCGAAGTGAGCCGCGCCGCCACGGTCGCGGCCGCCGCCGATCTTGGGTGTGCGCCCAACACCCCCGAAACCGCGGCGTACCAAGTCGCGACCCGCGGCGCCGAGCGGCTGTCGAGCGTGATCCGCTTCCTGCCCGGGTCCAACACCGTCGACAGCCTCGCGCGCGATGATGTCGGGCGCGCCGCCGGCGCGATCCGCACAGCGCTTGGCGGCGGGCGCACGGTGACGCTGATCGGGCACTCCGACGCCGCCGGCGACGACGACGCCAATCGCCGGCTCGCCTTGCAGCGTGCGGAAACGATCCGCGAGGCGTTCGAGGCGCAGGCGCTGCTCGGCCTGCAGGTGGAAAGCGCCGGCGAACGCTGCCCGGTCGCGAGCAACGACACCCCGCAAGGTCGGCCCAGCAACCGCCGCGTCGAGATCTGGATCCAACGCGGCTGAGCGTTCAGTGACCCGGAAAGCCCACAAGGCTGTGCACGCTGACGTGGTGAGCAGCTAGGCGCACGCTGCCGCCCAGGTCGGGCAGATCGATCACGAACGCCGCCCCCACGATCTCGGCGCCCGCGCGGCGCAAGAGCGCGATCGCAGCCTCGGCGGTGCCGCCGGTGGCGATGAGGTCATCGATCACAAGCACGGTTTCACCAGGCTTGAGCGCATCCTTGTGAATCTCGACCTCATCGGTTCCATATTCGAGCGCGTAGGTCTGGCGCAAAGTCTCGGCCGGCAGCTTGCCCTTCTTGCGCACCGGCAGGAATCCCGCCGAGAGCTGATGCGCCACGGCGCCGCCGAGGATAAAGCCGCGCGCCTCGATGCCGGCCACCTTGTCGATCTTGCGGCCCGCGAACGGCTGCACCAGTTCGTCCACGGCGCGGCGAAAGGCGCGCGCGTCACCCAGCAACGTGGTGATGTCGCGGAAGAGAATGCCGGGCTTTGGGTAATCGGGGATGGTGCGAATGCTCGATGCCAGATCCATGCGCAGTCCTTCTCAAGGGTCTTGCGGCCAATCGGACGCACGCACGCGCTCCAGGTGACGCTGAAACACGGCGCGTTCGAGATCGTCGTGGCCGCCGGCCAGGAATACATGCTTCTGGAAATAGCCGCGGCCAGGCAAGCCATTGTTCTGCCCGACCACCAGAGCGCCTAAGGGCGGCTCTCGGCGGCGGCGGTTCTGCTCAGCGATTGAGTCGAGCGCGCCCCACAAAGTGTGCTGGTCGAACTCGCCGAGCTTCAGACCCTCGCGCCCGGCGGCGGCGCGCAGCTCTGTTTCCGCCTCGCGGTACGTGAACGGATCGGCGCCAGAGCGCGCGCGCTGCACCAGCATCGCGCGCAACAGCGCCACCATCGCCTCATGCTGGCCGCCGGCGCGCAAGCGGGCGCTGCGCGCCAGATGCTTCTTCTCGGTCAGCTGTTCGAGCCTGACGAGGACGCGCTGTAGTTCGTAATGATCCGGCGCGCCGGTCCAGGCGGTGAGATCGGCGGCCTGGAGATGGTTGAACGGCGCCGGCGGCGCGCACCATTGCAGCATCACCGGCACCAGCGCTTCGCGATGCAGGCCGATCTCGGCTTCGCGCTTGACCCAGGGTCAGGCGGTGGCGGCGAAGGTCCAGCAGACGAGAATGGCGCGGGCCTGTTCGGCCTCCTCCAGGATGCGCGCCTCCCATGCGGCCCCGACCTCGATGCCGGCGTCGAACCAGACGCCCAACTCCAGATCGAGCAGGAGCGCATACAGCGCCTCGACCCGGGCGCGATCCTCGCGCTTGTAGGAAATGAAGACGTCGGCCATGGGCGCCCTCTTAGGGTGCGTCGCCCAGGCGGCCAAATCGGCTCAGTCGTTCTTGGGTTCAGCGGGCGTTTCCACCGTGTCGACGGGGTCTTCGAGGCTAGCCGGGTCAGGATCGGGACCCACGCTCAGGAAGGGCGTCACCGCCGCCAGCGCCAAAGCGGCAACCGCAACGAGCAGGTGCATGCGGGCCTCCTGATCTGCACAAGTGCGCCCCGATTGTGGCCGTTCTGGCGCCCGGCGGGCTAGGAAACCGGCCCGAACGGGCCTACCTCAAGGCCTTGGTTTTCGCGCCAGGGAGTCCTCCCCATGCAGTACGTGCCCGCCCGCCTCGATGACGAAGAGGACGCCAACCCCGCCAACGCCCGCAACGCGCCCGACGTCATCGAAAAAGCGCTGTTTGAAGCCCGCGTGGTCATGCTGACAGGCGAGGTCAACGACATCCAGGCCCGTCGCATCACGGAGCGGCTGTTTGCGCTGGCCTCGCAGAACGCCAAGCCGATCACCTTCGTCATCTCCTCGCCTGGCGGACACGTCGAATCCGGCGACATGATCCACGACGCGGTCAAGTTCGTCGAAGCGCCGGTGCAGATGCTGGGCACCGGCTGGGTCGCCTCGGCGGGCGCGCTGATCTATTGCGCCGCCCCGCGCGAGCGCCGCTTTTGCCTGCCCAACACCCGCTTCCTGCTGCACGAGCCGCGCGGCGGCGTCGGCGGCATGGCCTCGGACGTGGAAATCCAGGCCCGCGAAATTCTGAAGATGCGCGAGCGTCTGAACAAGATTTTCGCCGAGGCCACCGGCCAGCCGATCGACAAGATCAAACGCGACATCGACCGCGACTACTGGATGCAGGCCGAAGAAGCCCGCGCCTACGGCCTGGTCGGGCGCATCGTGCAGCGGCAGAGCGAACTGAGGTAGGCGCCGATAACGCCGCCTTAAGCGCGTTGTGGTAGCCCACAAGCTGGACAGCATAGACCCCGCCAACGGGGCCCGGCTGCTTGGGTTGGTGGAGACTTCCAATGCGTTTTGCTTTCGCGGCGTCCGCGCTCGCGCTGATGCTTGTCGCCTGCGGCGCCAGCGGCGACAGCGCTCACACTGAAGCCGACGAACACGCCCCCGCCGCCGCGCACGGCGAGGACGGCGCCCATGCCGAAGCTGGCGGCCACGCCTCCGTGCTCGGCCCCGCCGGAGCGCACGCCGCCGCCCCCGCGCATGCCGCACCCGCCGCCGCGCACTGGGATTACATGCACCAGCGCGATTGGGCGGGCCAAAGCGGAACCTGCGGCGGCGGTCGCGAGCAATCGCCGATCAATCTGTCGAGCGCCACGCCGATGGCGGAGGTCGCCGACCTCACCCCGCACTATCTAACCGTGATGGGCCGCTTCGTGAACAACGGCCACACCCTGCAATTCGCGCCCGCCGGCGCGGCCACGCTCGACATCGGCGCCGACGCCTACACGCTTGCGCAATTCCATCTCCACTCTCCAGCCGAGCACATGCTCGACCGCCGCTCCTATCCGCTCGAACTGCACTTCGTGCACCGCAGTCAGGCCGGCCAGCTGGCCGTGGTGGGCGTTTTCATCGAAGAAGGGGCTGAGAACGCTGCGATTGCCGCTTTGCTGGCGCGCTTGCCGGAAGCCAACGGCGAAGCGGCGGCCACGGAGCTCGAAGTCAATCTGATGGCGCTGTTGCCGCCCGACCGCGCCTACTTCGCCTATGCCGGCTCGCTGACCACGCCGCCCTGCAGCGAGGGCGTGCGCTGGAACGTCATGCGCACGCCGATCACCGCAAGTGCTGATCAGATCGCGCGCCTGCGCGAGGCGCTGGGCGCAAGCGCGCGCCATGTGCAGCCGATCAACGAACGCACGGTTCTGCTGGGCGCTTAAGAGCTTCGAACGGCGCGCCGCTTGGGCGCCTTCAGCATTTCGCCGCTCGGGCCGAACAGCGCCTGCAGCGCGGTGTTGAGCGCAGTCGTATAGCTGTCGACGCTCAGGCGCCTGGCGGTCAGCACCCGCCACTCGCCCTTGAGCGGGTATGCCGCAATCAGGTGCTGCGCCGCGGCGATCTCGGGCAGGTCCGGAACCAGGCGCTGAAACAGCGCCAGCGTGTCCGCACGCGAAAGTTCGGGGCTCGCAAGATAGACGGCATGCACACGCCCGCCGGCCTGCGCGAGGAGGTCGAGTTCCCATTGCACGCCCTCGCCGTGGTTTGGGCACATGACCACCGCTTTTGCGGCGCGCGCCAGTCCCTGAACGACATCCTGCCAACGGTCTCCCTGCTCGGGTACGAACACACGCGCCGCGCCCAGCGGCGGGGTCGGATCGCGCGGATCGCCGATGGCGATGACCGGCCCGTAGGGCGAGCCGTGCTCAAGCAGAATCTCATCCAGCGTGCGCGCCTTGCCCACGCCCGCCGGCCAGCGCGCGAACGCATCGCCGCCGCGCGCCTTAAGCCGCTCCTTGTCCTGATCGAAGGCGCGCAAGAACACGATCGGCGCGCGCGCATCCCACTCCCGCACACCCTGATAGATCTTGGTGGCGCGGCCATCGGCGAGCCGGGACAAAAGCGCGCCGGCGCCGATGACGTTCAGGCCCAGCAGCACCGCCATGCCGACGATCATGGCTTGCGGGTCGAAATTGTCGGTGCGCTCGCTTGGCGTGACCAGCATTACCGGCAGCAGCAGCAGCATCGCCAAGCCGACATTGAGCACAGCGACGGCGAAATAGAGCATCGTCGCCGTCAGCCGGTTCTTGCCAACATGAGCGAGGAAGCTTGGCAGTCCCATGTGCCGGCGGAACGTCGTGAACAGCCGGAACAAGGGCGGCCGCCAGCCGCGCGCCGAACGGAAATCCGCGGCGCTCGCAGTGAGCTGCCACCAGGCCTGGCGCGCCAGCTCGTAGAAAATCGCGGCCCCCGACACGCAGAACGCCGCCACTGCGAACAGGTTGACCTCGGGCGCGGCGGCGTTGGCGCTCGCCGGGAGCTCGCCGCCCGCAAGTTGGGCAAGCGCGCTGATGCTGGCGACAGCCATCAGCACGCTGAGAACCGACCACACAGGCAGCGCCACGAGTGCGACAAGACGCCTGTGCACGAGGTCGACAAGCGCACCGGCAACGGCGATCGCCAACATCGTCGGCAACACCATGAGGACGATGAGCAACGGAATCGCAAGCGGCGCGCCGGCCCACATGGAATAATCGCCCTGGGCTGAGGCTTGGACGAGCACGCCCGCAACGAGGACGACAAATCCGAACAACGCCGCCACCACAAAGGACGCGTTCAGCGCGCGCACGAAGCGGTGACGCACATAGCCGGCGGCGGCGCGATCGACGGAACGCACGTTGGTCATGGAAATCCCCTCCGCCGATCGCTTAAGCACGAGGGAGCAGTGGCTGTCTTCCCTGCTTTTGCGTAAGCTTCCGCGATGTTTCTCCCCGCCCTGGTCCTCGCGGCATGCTTCGGCGCGCCGCACTTGGTGACGATCGAAGGCTTTGGCGATCACGCCATGGAGCCGTTCATCGCGCGCGACGGACAAACCCTCTTCTTCAACAATCGCAACGACCCGCCGGCTGAAACCGATCTGCATTGGGCGCAGCGCTTGGACGATACGCACTTCCTGTATCGCGGGCCGGTGGCGGGCGCGAATTCCGGCGACCTCGACGGCGTGCCTTCGCTGGCGCGCGACGGCAGCTTCGCTTACATTTCCCCCCGCATCGCCGAGGGCCGCGCGGCGACAATCTGGACCGGCCGCTGGACCGGCGCACGCGTCGCCGCATCCACTCTCAATCACGCGCTTACGCCGGGGCGCTGGCCGGCGTTCAACATGGACGCTGAGATTTCGGCGAACGGCCAGCGTATCTACTTTACCGACAATGTCTGGGCGCCAGGCGCGCCGCGCACATCCGATCTGCGCGTCGCGCTACGCACCAGCGAGGGCGGCTGGCGGCGCGCTCCTGAATACGATTCGTGGTTTGCGCAGATAAACACCGCCAGCGCCCTCGAATTCGCGCCAGCGACATCGGAGGATGAACGCGAACTTTACTTCACCCGCCTCACGCGAAACCTCCTGCAGGCCCCGCGTTTCGAGATCATGGTGGCGACCAGGCCCAGCGCCGACGTCGCGTTCGGCGCGCCCGCGCGCATTGCCGCACTCGACGGGGCGCTATTTGAAGCCCCTACCGTGGCCCCCGACGGAGCGCTTTATTTTCACAAGCAAATTGACGGCCGCTTGCGGCTAATGCGGGCGCCGCGCACCTGCCCAATGTGACAGCATTTTAAAGCATCGGCCCGCTCAGCGCGCCGAGTGAGCCGCATTTTCGCCCCGAGCCGACTTAGAACGCACCAGCAACGAACATGGTGGAGCGAAAGTTTTGGCGTCACGTTGGATCGGCCTCGCACAGGTGCGAAGGCTCAAGAAACTCTCGCGCAAGGCGCTGGCGGCGCGGGCGTGGAACGAGTGCATGCACGCGCTTGCGGGCGCCAGCGTGCTGGTGCTTGCAGCGGGCATGAACTTCGCCATGCACCCTGACGCGCTTGCCGCGGTTGTTTCCGGAGAACGCCCGATCATCGGCTTTGCCCCCGAAGAGCCATCGGCGGGGCTCAGCGTTTCTGCGCCCGTCGACGAAGCGGACGTACGCCTTCTCGCCGCAACGACATGGGCGGAAGCCCGCAGCGAGGGCGAACTCGGCATGCGCGCCGTCGCCCACGTCATCGTCAACCGGGTGGGTCAGCGCTTCGGCGAAGATCTGCAAACCGTGGTGCACGCACCCAAGCAATTCTCGGCGTGGAATTTGAACGATCCCAATCGGCCGCTGGCGCTCGATCCCGACGCGCACGCCACCGATGGCCTTGATCTCGAGACCTGGCAAATGGCGCAGCGCGTCGCGCGGGAAGTGCTGTCGGGCCAATCCGTCGATCCCACCGACGGGGCGCTGTTCTACCATACCCGCGCCGTGCGTCCGTATTGGTCGCGACATGGCCAAGGCAGGCGTGTGATCGGTGCGCACATATTTTACGCCGACGTCGCCGCGCGGGTGCGCCGGAGCGG
>CAZNTI010000066.1:0-8320 GCA_964575885.1 uncultured Terricaulis sp. | reverse complement strand
TATGAATTGCTCGAGCACTACCAAAGTACGCTGAATATTCCGCGCTTCGACGACGCCATCGACTGGGGCAATTTCTGGTTCCTGACCCGCCCGTTCTTCCAATGGCTGCTGCACCCGTTCGCGCAATTCTTTGGCGGCGTTTACGGCTTCGGCTTCGCCATCCTGCTGTCGACCATCGTCATCAAACTGTTGATGTTCCCGTTGGTGTACCAGTCGTTCAAGGCGATGGCGAAGATGCGCGGGCTCGCGCCCAAGATGAAGGAAATTCAGGAGCGCTTCGCCGCCGACAAGCAGCGTCAGCAGCAGGAGATCCTGAAACTCTACCAGACCGAGAAAGTGAATCCGGTTTCTGGTTGCGTGCCGATCCTGTTGCAGATTCCGGTCTTCTACGCGCTCTACAAGACGCTGACCGTCACCATCGAGATGCGCCACGCCGATTTCCCGGGCTGGATCAACGACCTTTCGGCGCGCGATCCGACATCGCTTTTCAATCTGTTCAGCTTGCTGCCCTACGAGGTGTCGCCCGCGTTTCTCGGCGGCGCACTGATCATCGGCGCCTGGCCCATTCTTTATGGCGTATCGATGTGGGCGCTGCAGGGGCTGTCGCCGCCGCCGACCGATCAGATGCAGGCGCAGATCATGCGCTTCCTGCCCATCCTGTTTACGGTCATGTTTGCGGCTTTCCCGGCCGGGTTGGTGATTTACTGGACCTGGTCGAACGTGCTCTCGATCGCCCAGCAATACGTGATCATGCGCCGACAGGGGGTCGAGACCGAACTCGACAAGTTCATCGCCAAGCGATTGAAGCGCAGCGCGGCCGCGGCGGAGTGACGAGCGAGCACGCCGACGACCAGATCGAAGCCGGCCGCCTGCTGTTTGCGGGGCCGATCGCCTTCGAGCTTGGCGTGGTCGGCATGGAGCACCTGCCGGTCGGCGATTTGCCGGAGGTTGCGTTCGCGGGCCGCTCCAATGTCGGCAAATCGAGCCTCGTCAACGCCATCGCCGGCCGCAAGGGCCTGGCGCGCGCCTCCACCGAGCCGGGGCGCACGCGCGAACTCAATTTCTTCCGGGTCGGCGACCGCCTGCGTCTCGTCGACCTGCCCGGCTACGGTTACGCCAAGGCGGGCAAGGCCGACATCGCCCGCTGGACGGGGCTCACCCGCGACTATTTGCGCGGGCGCGCGCAGCTGCAGCGGGTTTTTCTGCTGATCGACGCCCGCCACGGTCTCAAGAGCCATGACGCCGAAGTCATGGCCGCACTCGATGAGGCCGCCGTCACCTATCAGCTGGTGCTGACGAAGGCCGATAAGGTCAAACCCACCGAACTCGCAGCGCTCGCCGCAGCGACAGCCGAAGCCATCGCAAAACGGCCCGCCGCCCATCCCGTGCTGATGGCGACGTCGAGCGAAACCGGGCTGGGGATCGAAGCGCTGCGGGCTGAAATCGCGGCCTTGGCGTGAGGCGGCGAAGCGCCTAACACGCTGCCGTGACCAAACTCGCCTCCAAGGATCGTAGCGCCGTGCTCGAAGCCGGTTTAACCAAGGCCAAGACCTTGGCCGAGGCGCTGCCGTACATTCAGATCTACGACCGCGAGGTGGTGGTGGTTAAGTATGGCGGCCACGCCATGGGCGACACCGAAACCGCCCGCAAATTCGCCGCAGATATCGTGCTGTTAAAGCTCGTGGGCATTCACCCGGTGGTCGTACACGGCGGCGGCCCGCAGATCAGCCGCATGCTCGGCCGCGCCGGCGTGCAGAGCCAATTTGTGGACGGTCTGCGCGTCACTGACGCCGAAACCATGGAACTCGCGGAAATGGTGCTGTCGGGAAGCGTCAACAAGGAGCTGGCGCACCTGATCACCGCGGAGGGCCGCGAAGCCGATGTGCGCGGCGTCGGGCTATCGGGCAAGGATGCGCGCCTTATCACCTGCGAAAAGGCGGTGCGCGCGCGCAAAGATCCCGACAGCATGATCGAGCAAGCGGTCGATCTGGGCTTTGTCGGCGAGCCGACCGAAATCGATCCGACTTTAATTCAGGCGCTCGTCAACGCGCCCGAGGACTATATCCCCGTGATCGCCCCGATCGGCGTCGCCGCCGACGGCAAAACGTACAACATCAACGCCGACACCGCGGCCGGCGCGGTCGCGGGATCGCTGCAGGCCAAGCGCTTCCTGCTGCTGTCCGACGTTCCAGGCGTACTCGACGCCGATGGCGAACTCATCCGCGAGATGTCGGCGAACGATGCGCGTAAGGCCATCGAATCGGGCGTCGCCACCGGCGGCATGATTCCGAAACTGGAAACCTGCATCGCCGCACTCGACGCCGGGGTCGAAGCGGCGGTGATCCTCGATGGGCGTACGCCCCATGTGCTGTTGATGGAATTGTTCACTGAGCATGGCGCTGGCACGCTTATTCAATAGCCTCGGCGCGCTGGTCGCGGGCGCAGCGCTTGCAGCGCTGCTGGCGCTTGCGCCTGCGCTCGTCCCCGACGCGCGCGCGCAGGAGCGTCAGCCCAATGGCTGGCAGATCTGCAACGAAACCAGCTTCGTGCTTGAAGCCGCCACCGGGCGCCCCGACGGACGCTCGATTCAGATGCAGGGCTGGACCCGCATCCGTCCAGGCGAGTGTCAGCTTGGGGTCGGCGCCCCGCTCGCGCGCGGCACGCACTATCTCTACGCCCGCACCTCGGCGGCGCATCGCGGCGGACGTCGGCAGTGGGGCGGCGATGCGCGCCTGTGCGTCGATCCCACCCGCCAGTTTCAGATCGAGAATCCGCCGCAATGCGCGGCCATGGGCCTCGAGGAGCGGCGCTTCCGGCGCGTCCAGATCAACAAGCGCGACAGCTGGCGCACGTCGTTTTCGGAAGCGACCCCCTATTCGCTGTCGCGCGCGCGGCAGATGGGCTTGCAGCGCCTGCTGGCCGACGCCGGCTACGACCTCGCCGAGGGCCGCCGCGGCGTCGATCCGCGCCGCATCGCGCAGGCGATAGCCCAATTCAGGCAAACCGCGCGGCTGTCGCCGAACGCCAGCGAGGTGCAGCTCATCGACGAGTTGGAGCGCGCGGCGCGCCGGCGCTCGACGCAGGTCGGGCTCACGCTGTGCAATCGCGCCCGCACCCGGATGTGGACGGCGGTGGCGCGCCGGCGCGGCGAGGGCTGGGAAAGCCGCGGCTGGTGGCCGCTCAATCCCGGCGGCTGCGTACGCGCGATCGACGAGGAGCTGTTCCAGGAGCGCTATTACGTCTATGCGAGCCTCGACAGCAACGAGGGCGGGCGCCTGCTCGCCGCCGGCGGCGAGCAATTCTGCATCAGCCCGTCGCGCTTCGCCATTCTCGGGCGCGGCCGCTGCGAAGAGCGCTACTACGGCATTGGTCTGTTCACCCCGATCGACACCCGCAACCGCGACGGCCTGGTGGTCGATCTGGAAGAACGCGACTTCCTCGAGCCCGGCGTCAATCCTCGACAGCTAACGCCGACGGGCGGCGAAGACGCCACCCCGCGGCAGGCCCCGGTGCGCGGGCTCGCTCCGCCCAGCGCCCCGACGCAGAACCGGACCCCGACCCAGGACCGTCCGGCGCGATGACGCCCGGCGCGCTTGAGGCCTGGGTTTTCGATCTCGACAACACGCTTTATCCGGCGCCGGCGCTCTATGACGCCATCGGCGCGCGCATGACCGCGTTCATCGCCGACGTGCTCGATGTCGACGCCGCCGCGGCGCAGGATCTGCGCGACCGTTACTTCCACGAGGACGGGGCCACCGTCGCCGGCCTGGCGCGTCGCCACGGCGTCGATGCGCACGCCTTCTTGGAATACGTGCACGACGTCGACTACGGCGTGCTTTCGCCCGATCCTGAACTGGCGGCGCTGATTGCGGCGCTGCCTGGCCGCAAGCTCGTGTTCACCAACGGCAGCGCCGGCCACGGCGACAAGGCGCTGAAGCGGCTGGGGCTGGCCGGCCTCTTCGAGCAGGTGTTCGATATCGAGGCGGCGGGGCTTATCCCGAAGCCGCAGGTGGGCGCCTATACACGGCTGATGGAAGCGTGCGCCATCGACCCGCAGCGCGCGGTGCTGATCGAAGACACGATGCGCAATCTGGAGCCCGCCCACGCGCTTGGCTTCGCCACCGGGCTGGTGGGCCCCGTGCATCCTGAACCCAGGCCGGATTACGTACATCGCTGGGCGCGCGATCTTAAGGCGCTGCTGCGCGGCTGGGATTGAGCTTCGAATCCAGCCGACGCGGGCTTCAAGCGTGGTGACACAGGCTTACGGCTGTGCGAGTGCGGATGCATGACCCACGCAGATATCGCCGCCCTTGTCGACGCCGCCTGGGAGCGGCGCGCGGACTTGTCGCCAGCAAGCACGGGCGCTGATGCAGAGGCGATCGCAGCCGCTCTCGCTCTCTTGGACCGCGGCGAGGCGCGGGTCGCTGCGCGCGGCGCCGATGGCCAATGGCTTACCCAGCAATGGCTGAAGAAGGCCGTGCTGCTGTCTTTACGCATCACCCCAAACCAGCTCATCGGCGCCGGCGGCGAAGATCCGTCGCCCGGTCCCTGGTGGGATAAAGTTCCAAGCAAATTCCACGGCTGGACCGATGCGTCGTTCGCGCAGGCCGGCTTCCGCGCCGTGCCCGGCGCAATCGCGCGGCGCGGCGCCTACATCGGCAGAAACGTCGTGCTGATGCCGAGCTTCGTGAACATCGGGGCCTATGTGGACGACGGCGCCATGATCGACACCTGGGCCACGGTCGGCTCCTGCGCACAGATCGGGCGCAACGTGCATCTCTCCGGGGGGGCCGGCATCGGCGGGGTGCTGGAGCCGCTGCAAGCCAACCCCACCATCATCGAGGACGATTGCTTCATCGGCGCGCGCTCGGAGGTGGCCGAAGGCGTCATCGTGCGCCAGGGCGCGGTGCTCGCGATGGGCACATTCATTAGCCAGTCCACAAAGATCGTCGACCGCGAAACTGGCGCCGTCACGCGCGGCGAGGTGCCGGCCTACAGCGTTGTGGTGCCCGGCGCCCTGCCCGATCCCAATGGCGGGCCCTCGCTTGCGTGCGCGGTGATCGTCAAGCGCGTCGATGCGCAGACGCGATCGAAGACGAGCGTGAATGAGCTGCTGCGGGACTAGGTCCGGGGTTCGGTTATCGGGGCTCGGTCCGATTCACAACGCCTTAAACCCGAGAACCGATTCCCGAAAACCGACCGCCCGATTGCCGACTGCCGACTGCCGAGCGGCTCACATCTTCACCGGCTTGGCGTAGCTCAAGCGCCGCCACACCCACTCCATAGGGCCCATCTGAAAGCGCGAGAGCCAAAGCGGCGACCAGATGAGCTGCAGCGCCCACACCCCGATCACCACCCCCCACAGCTCGACCCGGTTCACCTCGCCGTAAAGGCCGAACCCGCGCCCGCCCCAAAAGATCGTTGTCATGATCAGCGACTGGGTCAGGTAATTGGTGAAGGCCATGCGCCCGACTGCAGCCAGCGGCCCCGTGATGAAGCGCACGCCCGCTTTCACCAGCAGCACCATCAGCCCCGCATAAGCAACCGACACGAAAATCGAGAGCGCAGTGTTTGCGAGCAAACCGCGCGACTGCATATGCACGAACTCGAACTGGGCCTGCGCGTTCAGCACCGCCTGCCAGCCGATCAGCGCCAGCGCGACGGCCCCAAGCGCCACTGCCAGCCCATAGACCCAAAGCGGCGAACGGCCGCTCAAATAGCCCCACTTGAACAGCGCCATGCCGATCATCATCACGCCGGCGGTACGCACCACCAGGAAGGGCAGCCCGCTCAGCAGATACTGCGACCATACGGTCAAATTTTCCTGAGCGACGCTAAGGACGCCGCCGCGCATAGCCGCGGTCAGGCGCTCAAGCTCCGCCGCCGGAGGCGACCACACCTGCGACGCGATCGGGGCCAGCTTGTCGGCCGGGATCATCGGAAACAAGGCCCCAACTGCGGCCATCATGCCGATCGACAACAGCAACAGCAGCGCGCCTGTCGTCATCAGCGTGCGCGGCCGCCATGATCGGCACAACAGCACCAAAAAGCCGGTCAGCGCATAGGTCAGAAGAATATCGCCGAACCAGATCAGCGCGCCGTGGATGAGGCCGAACAACACCATCCACGACAAGCGCCGGCGCAGCACCGCGCCGCGGTCCTTGTCGCTGCGTTCGCCGCCGACCAGAAAGATGCTTGCGCCGAACAGGATCGAGAACAGGGTGATGAACTTGAACTCGAAGAAGACGTGCATCACCAGCCAGGACCAGAGCGTGTCCTGATTGACGTCGAGCGGGGGCAGGAGCGGGTTCTGACCCGCTTGCCAGGGCCCGGCGAAGAACGGCGCGTTCACGGCAAGGATGCCGAGGATCGCTAAACCCCGCATCACGTCGAGGCTTTCGACACGGTTGGCCTTTGTGACCGGCGCGACCTCAGTCATGGTTCCCCCTTCTCGCGAGACAGTCTTTCCGCGTTGCGGTTTCTTACATCCAGGCTAGATGCTGCGGTCCCATGAGCAGCACCGTTATTGCCGATCCCATACCCCTGGCTCAAGCGCTGATGCGCCGTCGCTCGATCACGCCTGCCGAGGACGGCGTGCTCGATATTGCCGCAGAGGCGCTGACCCGATTGGGGTTTGGCGTGCGGCGCCTGAAATTTGGGGCGGTCGACAACCTTTACGCGCGGCTGGGGCAGGCGCGACCCAATTTCTGCTTCGCCGGGCATCTCGACGTGGTGCCCCCGGGCGAGGGCTGGGCCAGCGACCCGTTCGCCGCGGACATCCGCGACGGCGTCCTCTACGGACGCGGCGCCGCCGACATGAAAACCGCCGTCGCCGCGATGATCGCGGCCGCCGAGAATTTCCTCGCCGACGGCGCCCCGGCCGGCTCGATCTCGTTCCTGCTGACTTGCGACGAGGAAGGCCCCGCCGTTGACGGCACCAAAGCGGTGTTGGCCGCGCTCGCCGCCGAAGGCGAAACGCTCGACCATTGCGTGGTCGGCGAACCGACCAGCGACAAAGCGGTCGGCGACACCATCAAGAACGGCCGCCGCGGCAGCCTCAATGTCGTGCTCACCTATAGCGGCCGGCAAGGCCACGTCGCCTATCCCCATCGCGCCATCAACCCGGTGACGCCGATGATCGAGACGCTGGCAGCACTTACTGCGCGCAGGCTCGATGACGGCGCGCCTGGCTTCGACCCCTCGAACCTCGAAGTCACGTCGGTGGATGTCGGCAATCCCGCCCACAACGTCATTCCCGCGCGCGCCAGCGCCAAGCTCAACATCCGCTTCAACACCAGGCATGACGCCGAGACGCTCGCAGCCTGGGTGAGCGAAACCGCGCGCGCCGCCGCTACGCGCGCCGGCGCTGCGCTCGACGTCGCCATCCCTTCACAAGCCGCGCCGTTCTATACCGGACCTGGGGCCTTCACCGATCTCTTGATCGCAGCGACGCGCGAGGCCTTCGGGGCGACGCCCGCGCTCTCCACCACCGGAGGCACCTCCGACGCGCGCTTCATCAAGGACTATTGCCCGGTCGCGGAGTTAGGGCTGCGCAACGAAACGGCGCACATGATTGATGAACATTGCACCGTCCAGGAGGTGCGCACGCTGGCGCGATGTTACGAGGCCGTGCTGAGACGCTACTTCGCTGCGCCCCGCTAGCTCAGCTCACGCACGCAGTCTTGCTTCGGCCGACGCATCGGCGGCCGCAGCCGCCGCGCGGCGAGCCGCCTCCTTCGAGCGCACCCACAACACCCGCTCGCGCGCGTTGTCCCAGCCCGCCAGCAACTCGTGCGCCAGGCCGGATCCGGTGCGCTCGGCGTGTGCGGCGATCAGCGCTTTCGCCGCCGCCTCGCGCTCACCGAGCGGCCCCCACCCAATGGTGTCGGCATTGGCCATAAGCGCGAAGTGATCCTCCGGATCGTAGATGTAGACGTCGCCGCCGGTCATGCCCGCGCCGAAATTGTCGCCCACCGGCCCGAGGATGGCGACAGCGCCGCCGGTCATGTACTCGCAGCCATTGGCGCCGCAGCCTTCGACCACCGCTGTGGCGCCGGAATTGCGCACCGCGAAGCGTTCGCCGGCCTGCCCCGCCGCGAACAGCGCCCCGCTGGTGGCGCCGTAAAGGCAGGTATTGCCGATGATGACGTTGTGGCGCGCCGCCACAGCATCTTCCGCACGCGGCCGCAGCGCGATGACGCCGCCTGACAGGCCTTTGCCGACATAATCGTTGGCGTCGCCCGTCACCTCCAGCGCCACGCCTTGGGCCAGGAATGCGCCCAGGCTCTGCCCACAGGAGCCGTTGAGGCGTACCGTGAGG
>CAZNTI010000065.1:0-8508 GCA_964575885.1 uncultured Terricaulis sp. | reverse complement strand
GCGCAGGTGGGAGAACTCGAGAGCGCGACGCTTGCCGCCGCCGCGGCGCGCGCGTGCGCCGATCCGCGCACGCAGGCCGCCGCCGCCGATGCGCGCCGCGCCTTCCTCGGCTGGGTCAATGTCAACGCCATGGAATTCCCCGGCTGGTCGCGCACCTGGATCGCGCGCCGGGTTTCGACCAGCGACGGATGGCGGCTGAGCCAGGCCGTCGATGCGCCGATCGCTTCCGTTTTTGGCGTGCGCGAGCGCGACGGCGTGCAGCGGCTTACGCTGACCACCCCGGCCGCCACCGCCGCGCGCAGCGCCACGCTGGCCCTGCGCGACATTCGGCGTGGAGGCTTCGTGGAGGTCAGTCTGCCGCAACGCGTAGCCTACGGGCTCGAAGCGGGGGCGCCGCCTCCGGCCGCAACGCGACGCTTCGAAGCCGCTGCGCGAGGGCTCGATACGCGCGGCGGAAACCTGGTCTTCGAATTTCCCGACGCCGCGTTCGCCGCCCTGCTGGCGCTCGACCCGCGCGAAAGCGTTGAGATTCGCGTGCGCTCCGGGCGCAGCGAGCAGGTGCTGCTGATCGAGGTCGGCGACATCGCCGCGGCGCGCGCCTTCCTGGCCAGGCGCACTTAAAGCAGCACCGGCAAATCGATGCGCACCAGTGCGCCCCCGCCGGGCGCATCGTGGAATGTGAGCGCCCCGCCGTGCTGACGCGCCAGGACGCGCACCAGCGCCAGCCCCAATCCGGCGCCGCCTTCAGCGCTGGCGCGCCCCTGGCGATATGGCTCGGCGAGACGTGCGCGCTCGTCGGCAGCGATGCCGGGCCCGGTGTCGCTGACCTCCAGGCGCAAAGTCGCGCCCAACGCCGTCGCCGACACCATCACCTGTCCGCCCGCCGGCGTGAATTTGAGGGCGTTGCCGAGAATATTGGTCAACATGCGCCGCAGCGCCTGCGCATCGGCGCGCACCCTCAACGGCGCCTCAGGCGTCGTCAGCCCCAGCACGATTTCGCGCTTGGCGGCTTCGTCGGTGGCGAAGCGCACCGCCTCCACCGCGATGTCGCGCGCATCGAAATCCTCCAGCACCAGGTCAAATCGGCCGGCGTCGAGTTTACCAAGGTCGAGAAGGTCGTTGACCAAGCCTAGCAATTGGGCCCCGCTGCGGCGGATCAGGCCTGCGTATTCGACGTAGCGATCGGCGATGTCGCCGAACATGCGCCGCTCGATCATCTCGGAAAAGCCGAGGATGTGGGTGAGCGGGGTGCGCAGCTCGTGCGAGACCTCGGCGACATGCTGAACCGCGCTGCGAGCGCCTGCGCGGGCGCCGGCGTGCGCAAGCGCCATGAGCCCGGCGGCGAGCGCGAGCGCTGCGACCGTGAGTATCTCCGGCAGCGGCCCCAGCGCCGCGCCGCGGTCGAGCCGCGCCAGGCCCGCCGCCGCCGCGAACCCCAACACCGCTGCGGCGCCAGTTTCGCCCGCCCAGGGGCGGCCCAAGGCCAGCGTCAGCGCCGGCGCAATGGCGAACGCCGCCGCCAGCGGCGAGGCCGCGCCGCCAGTGCCCGCCGCGAGGCCGGTGGCGGCCGTTAGCCAGACGCCGATCAGGGCCAGGTCGGCGCTGCGCCTACCCACCCGCGGCCCCAGCACAAAACCGGCCAGCGCCGGCGCGAACGCCAGCGCCGCCGCCATGGCGACGGCGCGCGGTTCGCCGCCGAACCCCCAGCTCAGCAACGCCCCCGCTAACGCCGCCAACAGCCAAAGCCACCACGCCAGCGCCAGCGCGACTGTGTCTGGCGCTGCTTTTGCACCTAGCGTTACGGCCTCTTGTGTTGACACGGAAAGGCGCCCAGCGGGTAAAAGCGTGTTAACGCACTGGGGGACACGATGCCGGCGCTCGGGGCGCGTCGGAAGCGAACTCGCCAAACGAGGATCAAGGGAGCAATGACGATGCGCAATCTGGCGGTTTGGACCACAACCGCGGCCGTCGCCCTTTTCGGCGTCGCCAATGCTCAGTCGACTGACACCGCAGCCCCCGCCAGCGGCGGCGACCTGCAGAGTTCAATCTCTGCGTATGCAGCTTACCAGCACGACGTCGGAGATCTGCGTACCCTCGATATCCGCAATCCCGGCCAGCTTGACCAGGCGCTCGACCGCGTGGCGCGCCACAACCCGGCCGATCTCGCGCGCGGCTGGGTGGCGTATGGCGGGGCCACTGCGGCGCAGTCTCCGGAATTCATGCGCGGCGTGCGCGACGCAGCCGCCTATTATGGTCGCGACGCGGTGATCTGGGCGGTTACGGTCGATCCCACCTACGCACGCGGGCTGCGCGGCGCCGACGCCGCCACCCGCCTCATCGTCGATTCCGCCAATGCGGACGCCGCCCGCATTCGCGGCGTCGGCGAACGCTACCAGGAAATGGGCTATTCGCTGCAACGCCAGAGCTGGGGCCGCGGCGTCGCGCCGCGCCAGGCGGCGCGCGTGCAGCGGGTGCGCACGCTCGGGACCGAAGGCGCGCCGCCCGTGCCGTCCGAGGTTTCGCAGCGGCTGGCGGTGGCGCCGCTCAGCCTCTCGCCGGCGTCCGACCCGACTGCATTCGGCGGGCGCCGTTTCTGGGACGCGCTGCGCGGGGGCGCCGACACCGTCCAGGTGGCGTCCAACCCCGTCACCTATCAATGGCGCGCCAACCCCAGCTACCTGCAGCCGCTGGATCGCATGGCTGCGGTCGCGGCGTTGCAGGCGCTGGAGGCCCAGGCGTCGCACCAGGCGGCGATGGCCCAGCTGACGAGTGATCCGGAGTCGAACTATTGCTTCGAAATGGCGCGTCGCCAGCTCGTGCAATGCCTCTCGGCCGCGCGCTTCCACTACGAGAACGCGTTTTGCGTCGGCCAGCAGGGCCTCGCCTTCACTGCCGACACCTGCATTGGCCGCGTCGCCCAGCCCGACACCACGGCGATGTCGCCGATCCCGGCGGGCGGGCGCCGGTAACGCCGTCGCTGGGGCTTGCTCTGCCTCGACAGCGGGCGCATTTGCGTAGGCATGGCTGAGATCGAGCAGGAGATAGAGGCGCTTGCCGACGAATTTGCGCTGCTGCCCGATTGGGAAGAGCGCATCAGCCACGTCATCGAGCTGGCGCGCGCGTTGGCGCCGCTGCGCGAAGACGAACGCACCGAGGCCAATCGGGTCCGCGGTTGCGTGAGCCGGGTTTGGCTGGTGTGCGAGCGCGACCCGGCGGCCCCAGAGAAGCTGGTGTTCCGCGGCGATTCCGACGCGCACCTGGTGCGCGGCGAGATCGCCATGCTGCTGCGCGTGTTTTCCGGGCGCACGCCGCAGGAGATTGTTTCGGTGCAACCGCAGGCGCTGTTCGAGCGTCTGGGGCTCAAGGACGCGCTGACCGCACAGCGCTCCAATGGCTTGTTCTCGATGATGCGGCGCATTCAACAAGAAGCAAACGCGGCTTTGGCCCAACCTTAGGCGCGCGCCAGCTGCGCCAGCGCCAGCTTCAGCGCCAGCTTGCCCGAGCGTGCAGGCCAACCTTCCGAGAGTTCGAGCGCCTCAAGTCCGCGCTCGTGCAAGCACACCTGCTCGACCGCCCGCCGCAGCGCCGGCGCCAGCCCGGACAGACTCTCCTCGACCCGGCGGCGGGCGTCGCAACGCGCGCCGGCGAGCCGCTCTTGAGTGTTCCCCGGGCCCCGCGCTTCAGCGCCGCGCGGCGGCGCCGACCAGTCGGAACCGCGCACTTGCGCGATCTGGCCGATGGCCCAATCGCGCTTGAGGCGCGCCGCCGCGGCGAGTTCGGCGGTGCTGAGCCACGGCCTGCCCGCACCGTCGCGCATGGCGCCGAGCCGCCTCAGGGCAAGGTCGGGATCGTGCCCGCGCACGATGGTGAGGTTGCCGTCCTGATCGAGCGCATGCCTGTCGACCAGCGGCTGGTGCTGTGCGGCAAACGCTTCGCCCGGCAGCGCCTGCGCGCGTCGCGAGCGGGCCCTGCCGGCCTCGGTGATGTGATACATGCCGTTTGGGCCGCTGCTGACTGCGCCCTCACTTTCTAGTTCGCCCACTTGCTCCCGGGTGAGGCGCACCACGGGTCTGCGGCGGCGATCGTTCAGGGGAAACACGCCATAGCCTTGGCCCTTGGGCAAAGGCGCGAGCACGGCGTTAGGTTGAGCAAGAGCCGACAGCGCGCGATCGAGCATCCCCATCAGGACGGCGCCCGCATATAGGAGCGGGTGAGCGCCAGCGCCGGCGCCTCGCGCACCAGGTTTTCAAGGCCGCTGATCCATAGATCGAAATGGGGTTCGTCACGGCGATCTTCGACGGCGTGGCACGCATACGCGACGGTAGACCGATCGCGCCCGAAGGCGCCCGCCACCCGCGCCAGACTGTACGAAAAACCGACATGGCAAAGATACATCGCCACCTGGCGCGCAAACGCGACCTCGGCGGCGCCGCGCTTGCCATGCATGATCTCCTCCGCAGGCACTCCAAGCGCAAAACTCGCGACGCTCGCCGCCAGACGGGCCGCGGCAGCGTCCTCGCTGTGCGAGTCCGACATTGTCATCCCAACCTCCGCTGCTGCCGACCGCAATCCCCACGCCAAACAAGAGGATAGCGGCGCCGCGGCGCTGTTGGATAGATTTCTTCCTATCGATAGGATTTTTTTCCGCTACCCGTCTTTGCGGCTTTGGCCGAGGCCCATCCGCTTTGCCAGCGTCGAACGTTCCTTGGCGTGGTTCGGGGCCACCATCGGGTAATCGTGGCCCAGACCCCACTTTGATCTGTATTCGTCGGGAGTCATTCCGTATCGCGTGCGCAAATGCCGCTTCAGCGACTTGAACCTCTTCCCGTCTTCCAAGCAGATAATGTAGTCGGGCGTCACCGATTTCTTCACCGATACAGCAGGCTGCTGCACCTCTGTTGAGGTGTGTGAAACATCGGCAAGTTGCGCCAGGGATGCGTAGATCGTGCGGATAAGCGCCGGCACGTCAGCGGCCTGAACTGGATTGGCGGCAACATAGGCCGCGACAATATCCGCAGTCATGCGCACCAGATTTCGCTGGCTATCCATCCGCGCGCCTATTCTCAAGTGTTTCTGGAGAACCAGTACAGGAGAAAGGTTGGGCGGCGCAAGTGCAAGTGTATGACTAACTCTTGATTACTCTGAATTGCGACAAACGGGGTCTGTATCCGCATCAATATTACTTGGCGCTTAATGTATTTACCGCCAAGACATTGCCACAACCAGTGCGAGCAGCACCGCAAGCGACAGCAGCGGCGCGAACGTTAACCGCGGTTTCGCGTAGGGACGGTCCAATTGCCGTGTCGAGCGCTCAATCCAACGGCCGAGCGCGCGCCCGCCGCTGGCCGATAGGTCGCGCCAAATGCCTTGCCCGCGCAGCAACAGGATGCCCGCCCAGCGCGCGGCATTGGCCACCGGCCCGCGGTAGAAACTGTCGACATCGAGCAAGCGCGCGCCAGGCGCCGCCGCCAACCCGAAGGCGCGCGCCGTGAGATAAACCGCCCCGGCGGCCCCCATCAACTCTAGGTGAGGTCCGATGCGGTCGGCGGCGAAGGGGGCAAAGGCGAGCTGCGCCGGCATCAGCTCATAAAGCCAACGCGGCGCCAGCCCCACCGACAGGCAGAAAAAGCATGCGAGGGTCGCGCCAAGGAAGAACCCAAACGGGCCGCGCGGCTGTGGCGAGGCCTGCGCTCCCCCGAAAAGCGTGAGCGCGGGACGCACCACCAGCGCCACCAACACCACTCCAGGCAATGCCGCCGCCAGTCCCCAGAGCCAGACGATATCCAGCTGCGCCAGCGCCTCCAGCGCCACGGCATGGGTGGCGTAGAGCGCAAAGCCGGGGGCGCTGGCGGCCGCCAGGCCCGCGAGCAGCATCAATGTCGAGGCTATGGGCGCGGTGCGGCCCCTGCCCGCAAGCGCTTGCAGGCTCGCATCGCCATCGGCGGGCATCAACGCGCCCGCCGCCAGCAGCAATGCAACATGCGCAAATAGCGCCGTGAATGCGTGACCTTCCGCAGCGGCCAGCGCCAACGGCGACCCCGCCCCGATCAGGCACACGCAGAGCCCGGTTTGGGCCATCAGCGCATAGGCCCCGGCGCGCCGGAGGTCAGCTTCGGTTGCAGCGAAAAACGCGCCAACGGCGATCATCGCTGCGCCGACGGAAACCAAGAACGGCTCCGCCGGATAGAAGCGGGCCAGCGCATAAACGCCGAGCATGGTGGTGAATGCGGCAAGCGCGCCCGCTCCGGTTGCTGAGGCGTGACCGACGACGTCCTTCAGCCATACATGGGCCATCGGCGCGCCGACCCTGATCATCAGCGCCGCAAACACCGCGACCCCGCTGGCGCTTGCCAGGTCAAGCCGCACAAGCGCCGAACTCTGCGCATTGGCGGAGATGTTCAGCGCCGCGCCCACCAGCAACAGCAATCCTTCGATGCCGTGCCAAATGAGCAGCCGCGCGCCGGCTTCGCTTGCTCCAGCGATCGGCGAACAGAACACCAGCCACGCCGCCGCAAGCCCTGCCAGCGACGCTGCGGCGACGAAACTCACCAGGTCGCCGACAAACAGCGCTGAAACCGAACCGCCCGCGAGCAACAGGATAGCCGCGTCTTCGAAGCGGTGCCGGCGGCCGCTCGAGTATGGCGCAAGCAGCAACAGGCCGATCAGCATGGCGATGCCGAAGATGCGATTGAGCGCGTCGAGATCGAGCAGCACCACCGGCAGACCGGCCTGCGCCACAGCCGCTGCGGCGCCGAACTCGTTGTCCAGCAGCAGCCAAAGCGCCAGCAATCCGGACCCCGCCATCAGCGCCGCCGCAAAGCGGCTCGGGGTCGCCAGCGCCACCAGCGCGGCGGCGATGAGCACGAAGCCCGGATTGAGCGTGATCGCCAGCATCAGCGCGACGCCCCGCGTCTGTGCAGCGCGCGCGCCGCTTGGCTTGCGATCACCGCAAAGATCGCCGCGGCCGCACCGATAGCGGCAGGCGCGCCGAGCGCGTCCATCGCCCAATAGCGCGCCGTCTCGACCCGCCCGAGCATGAAGCCAATGGCCGCCGCCGCAACGCAGGCGACGAACGCGAACCAAGCGACGCCGCGACGCGGCGGAGGCGGATAGGCGCTCATGGCGGCGTCCACATCGGCGACAGGAAATTGACCAGCGGATCGGCCAGCACCAGCAGCCCAAGCGTCGCCGCCGCGCTCAGCACCACCGGGGCCACCAGCGCAATCGAGGCCCCGTCGGGGCGGCGCAACGCGTCGGTGGGGGCGCGTGCGGCAAGCGCATTCGCCGCCAGCGGCGCCAGATGCGCGAAGGTAAGCGCCGCCGCCAGGGCCGCAAGCGCCGCCGCCCAGAACAGACTTTCGCCATAGGGCGAAGGCGCTGCGGCCGCGGTGATCAGCCAGAGCTTGGCCCACGCCCCTGCGAAGGGCGGCATGCCGATCATGCTCGCCGAGGCCACCGCAAAGCTCGCCAGCGTCCACGGCATGACCCGCCCCAGCCCGGCATAGTCGCCGACCTCGCGCCGCTCGGTGACCACAGCCACCGTGCCGGCCGCAAGGATCAGCGTCGTGGCCGCACACGAGAGCGCCACCACCTGCAAGGTTGCGGCAAACAGGCCCACCGGCAGCGCCAACAGCGCGCCCATCACCGCCGCAAGCGATTGCGCCATGCACGAATAGGCCAGTCGCTCACGCAGATCCTGCCGCGACAGTGCGATGATCGCGGCAAAGCACATGCCCGCGCCGGCGAGCGCGATCAGCGCGCGCGCTGCGAAGCCAGCATCGATCAGCACCGGACCGAACACGAAAGCCGCGATCTTGATGAAGCCGATGCAGCCGGCCGGCAACACGGCGAGCGATTGGATCGAGGCCAGCGCCGGATAGGGCGCAGCGCTCGCCGCGGGCAGCCAACGGTGCAGTGGCGGCAGCGCCGTCATTGCAAGGCCCAGCGCAAACAGCGTCAGCAGGGCGTTGGCGCTGAACACGTCCAGGCGTCCCGAGAGTATGCCCCCGGCGCGGAAGTCGAGCGCTCCGGCCACCGCGTAAGTCCAGATCATGGCGGGGAGAAACAGCGCGATGGCGGCGGCGAGCAGCGTCGCCAAAAAGGCCCGCGCGGCGCGCTGTCCATCGACGCCGGCGCCGTGCGCGACCAGCGGAAACGCCGCCAACGCCAACGCCTGGTAGGCCACAAACAGCGTGAACAGATTGGCCGAAAGCGCAATCGCCAGCGCGCCGGCCTGCGCCAGCGCCATACATGCCAGCAGGCGCGCCGGCGCGGGTTCGCCGGTGGCGCGCACGTAGCCGGTGGCATGTACAGCGTGCAGGACGCCAAGCCCCGCGATCATCGCCGCCATCAAGGCGCCGAAAGGCTCCAGGCTGAACGCAAGGTCGACGCCGGGCAAAGGCTGCGCCAACGACACGCGCACGGCCTCGCCGGCGCGCACCACGCCGATGAGCGCCACCGCGCTCGCCGCCGAGACCAGCGCGCCAAGCAGGAAGAGGCTGTCGCGCA
>CAZNTI010000064.1:0-8662 GCA_964575885.1 uncultured Terricaulis sp. | reverse complement strand
AGGACACGTCGGGGCCGGCGGTGAACCCGATGATCAAGATCACCAATATCGTCGCGCTGCTGCTGCTCGCCGTGCTCGCGCACTGGTTAGGGCGAGGCGTCTCAAAACTCAAACGCCCCGCGCGAGCGGGGCGTTTTTCGTTAGGCGTCGCGCTGCGGTCAGCGCCCGGGACGGCCGCGCTCTTCTTCGCCGGTGCGGATCGGCGCGCCTTGACCGATGTTGCCGAGCAATTGCTCCAGCACGGTGAGTTCGCGGCCCCGCGTCGGCGTTACGTTCTCGTTGTAGGCCACCACGCGGCCGCGTTCGAGGCCAAAGCGCTCAACCGCGGCGACGCGATCGCCATCGAAGCGCACCACCATGACCTGGCGATCGGTGATCCGCGGGGTGTAGAAGGCCACACGCTCCTGTACGGAACTGACATAGTACCAGGCTGTCTGGTCGAAAATGGCGGTTGTTGAGGGCGAGCCGAAACGCTGCATCACCGTTTCGCGGGTGTCTACGCCCACTTGCGGCTCTGGAATTTCCTCATTGTTGCGGTCAGCGCGAAAGCCGCTGTAAGTCTGCACTGGCGAGCACGCCGTGATCGCAGCGAGCGCGACTGCGGCCGCAGAAAGTCGCAAGAAACCGCGGTTCATGGTTCACCTCGCGGGCTGGGCCCAAACATCGAAGCCAATCGGTAAAGCCGACCGCGCGAACCGGCAAGAGGGGAGCACACGCAACATGGCGATCTGGCCGTTTCGGCGCGATCGGCGCGAGAGCGATTCAGAGCGGTTGTTGCGGTGCGTGGTCCAGGCCAGCCGCAATCCTGCCTTTTTTGGGGTTGGGCGCACGCCGGACTCGCTTTCGGGGCGGTTTGAACTCATGACCGTGCATGCCGCACTGGCTTTGCTGCGCCTGCGGGCCGCAGACGCGCCCGAGGGCCTCGCGCAAGCTTTCGCCGATGCTCTGTTCAAACACTTCGATTCCGGCCTGCGCGAGGCTGCGGTGGGCGATCTGGCCGTGCCTAAGCGCATGCATCGCTTGGCGGGCGATTTCTACGCCAGGCTTCAGGACTATGTGCGGGCGCTGGAGGCCCACGATGTCGAGGCGCTCGGGCTCGCGTTTGCGAAGCGTGCGCTCGCCGGTGAGAGCGCAGAGTTCGCCCGCCATGTCGGCGTCTATATGCAGGAGCTCTGCGTAAAGCAGGCGGCTTTGCCGGCGGCGTCCTTGGTTGAGCCTGAGGCCTGGCCCGACCCGCCCCCAGGGTTTGGCATTTGATCGCGGCGGGACTATGGTCCGGCCCAATTTTCGAAGCCTTCGGGCGATCCAGGACATTCATCCAACATGGCCGAAGGCCTCGTTCTCTCCATCGACGGGATGGGCGGCGATCATGCGCCGGATATCGTTGTCGAGGGCGTCGCACACGCCGCTCGCGGTCGCCAAGACATCCGGTACTTGATTCACGGCGATGCTGCGCGGCTGACGGCGCTCCTTGATCAGCACCCTGAAGCAAAGGCGGTGAGCCAGATCGTCCCAGCCGAGAAGGCCATCGGCATGGAGGTCAAGGCGAGCCAAGCGCTGCGGCAGGGCCGCGGCTCCAGCATGTGGGGCGCCATCGCCGACGTCGAGGAGGGGCGCGCGCACGCGGTTGTGTCTGCGGGCAACACCGGCGCGCTCATGGCGATCTCGATGATCCGCCTTCGCATGATGCAGGGCGTGGCGCGTCCCGCCCTCGCCGCGCGCTGGCCGGCGGCGAGCGGCGGCTACGTCGTCATTCTTGACGTAGGGGCCAATGTCGAAGCGGACGCCGAGCAATTGGTGGAGTTCGCCATTATGGGCGAAGCGTTCCAGCGGGCGGTGTCCGGCAAGGAGCGGCCCACGGTCGGCTTGCTGAATGTCGGCGCCGAAGACCAGAAGGGCCACGAGGAAATTCGCGCCGCCGCGCGCCAGATTCGGGAGTCCGGCGTCGATATGGATTTCCGCGGTTTTGTCGAAGGCGACGACATCTCCAAGGGTTCGGTGGACGTGGTCGTGACCGACGGATTCACCGGCAACATCGCGCTGAAAACCGGCGAGGGTACTGCGCGTTTGGTCGGGCAGCTCTTACGGGAAGCGCTCCACAGCGGCCCTTTCGCGCAAATCGGCGCGATCATCGCCTACCCGGCGCTGCGCAAACTGCGCGCCCGTATGGATCCCGGCGCCTTCAACGGCGCGCTCTTTCTTGGGCTCAATGGGTTGGTTGTGAAAAGCCATGGCAGCGCCACCGGACGCGGCTACGCGGCCGCCATTGGCGTCGCCGAGAAGCTGGCGCGCAGCCATTACCGCGAAGAGATCGAGCGCAACCTTAGCCGCTTGCGGCAAGCGGCGACGGCCTCAGCGCAGGAAGCCGGCTGATGGCCCTGCGTTCAGTGGTGCTTGGCGTCGGCTCGCATCTGCCGGCGCGCGTGGTTGCGAACGCCGAACTGGCGGACCGGCTAGACACCAGCGACGAGTGGATTGTCGAACGCACCGGCATCCGCCAGCGCCATATCGCCGCCGCCGACGAAAAGACCTCCGACCTCGCCATCGCCGCCTCCGTCAAGGCGTTGGCCGCAGCGGGACGCGAGGCGCGAGACATCGATCTTATCGTTCTGGCCACGACGACGCCCGATCTGACGTTTCCGGCGACGGCCTCGCGCGTGCAGGCCGCCCTCGGCGTGCCGCCCGGGATCGCCTTCGATTTGCAGGCGGTGTGTTCGGGCTTTGTGTTTGCGATGGCTTCAGCCGACAATTTTCTCGCCCGCGGCCAGGCCAAGTCGGCGCTGGTCATTGGTGCGGAAACGTTCTCCCGGCTGCTTGACTGGGAGGACAGGGCGACATGCGTGCTGTTCGGCGATGGCGCCGGCGCCGTCGTGCTTGAGGCGCAGGACCGAAGCGACGAGCGCGGCGTGCTGTCGACGTTCCTGCGCACCGATGGGCGCATGCACGACCTGCTCTACGTCGATGGCGGGCCCTCCGAAACCGGCGGCGTCGGCAAGGTGCGCATGGTTGGCAATGCGGTGTTCAGACAGGCGGTGGAGCACATTTCGGGCGCCATGCTTGAGGCCTGCGCGCGCGCGCAGGTGCGCATAGACGCGGTTGACTGGTTCGTGCCCCATCAAGCCAACCAGCGCATTCTCGACGGCGTGGCGCGAAAGCTGGGCATCGCGCCTGAAAAAGTCGTCTCAACCGTAGCGCGCCACGGCAACACATCGGCGGCGTCCGTTCCCTTGGCGCTCGACGTTGCGATCCAGGATGGTCGCATCCAGTCAGGCCAGTTGGTGCTGATGGAGGCGCTGGGCGGCGGCCTTACCTGGGGCGCCATCCTGGTGCGAATCTAACGCGTCTGCAACATTTGACCTAAACCTAAGGGACGCCTAGCTTTTCCCACGTAGTGCGCGATCATCGCGCCGACGGAGGGGGCTCCGGTGTCAGCAAAAACCGTTACGCGTGCGGACCTTGTGGAGGCGCTGGCGCGGCGCCTCAACATGCAGCGGACAGACGCCAATCGGCTGCTGACGCGGATGCTGGAAATGCTGCAGCAATCGCTGGTTGACGGCGAAACCGTCAAGCTTTCGCGTTTCGGCAACTTCAACGTGCGCGCCAAGCGGCAACGTATCGGCCGCAATCCCAAAACCGGGCAAGAAGTGCCGATCACGCCGCGTCGGGTGGTGACATTCCGCCCCTCCCAGATGTTGCGCGATTTCGTGGAAAAGGGCGGCAGAGGCCGGGCCAAAAGCTGACGCGCCACCCCAGTCCAGAGCTGCCGCGACATCAGGCTTTGTGGGCCGGATCTTCGCACTCGTCTGACCAGCTCGCGTAGTACTCGTCCTCGAAGCGGCGGTCCCGCTCGGCCTTTTTCATCAGCCTCACTTCGCGGTCGATCTGCTCCCATTCGTCGCTGTGCTTGATCTTGAGCCAGCGCATCAATTCCTTGACCCTGATCGCGCGCAGCGCGGTCAAACGTATCAGTGAAACCGCAAACACCGCCGAACACAGCACCGAGACCCACGGGCTGAACACCGACATGAATGAAATCAATGCGGCGATATTGAAAATCATCGCGCCGCCGCCGAGGACCAAAGTGTCGCCCACGATGCGCATGCGCTGCAGTGGCGGCACTAGCGGCGAGATCGTGTTGGTGTGTACAAAATCGCAGATCATCATCATGATCGCCGAGCCGACCTGGACCGCGATTGAACTCATCACGATGATGCTGGCTTCCAAGGTAAGGCCGGAGGTTCCCGATGCCCCGGCGATGGCCGATTCGCCGATATCGGAGCCGCCGAACATCAACGCTGCGCCGGCAAGACCAGAGCCCGTGCTGATGGCGGCGAAATCGCGCCACACGATGCCGCGGTGATACTCCACCAGCCGATGAACGCTGAGCTTGCGCCGCAGAATGAGCGCCACTTCGTAATGGCGATACTGGCGCACGTATTCGGGCGCGTTCTTGTTCTGGATGGCGAGGATGATCAGCACAAAGGCGAGGCTGCCGACCGCGATCAGCGCGCCATAGAGCGGCTGTGCATGAAACGCCATGATGAAGGCGACAAGCTGCGCGCCGAACTCCCGTACATGTTCCAGCCCCTGTTCCAAACTCATGAGCGGCCCCCATCAACCTCCAGGTCACGATAGCTTGCCCGGCGTGTTTACGAAACAGCGCCGTTGATCACCGGCCGATGATCGCTAAAAGCATGCGCGACGGAGGCGACGTGGAGCGCGAACGTAAAACTTTTGTGGCGACTGCGGGCTTGGCCGCTTGGATTGCGTTGGCGCTTGCCGCAGCGGCGGCGTTTTACTGGGCGATCGCCAGCGGCGTTTTCAGCTGGGCCGCCCTGGTGGAGGCGCGCCTGGCGTTGTCTGATCTGGTGGCGCTGCGTCCTTGGGCCACCTTCGGGGCATACATTGCGTTCTTCGTGGTGATGTCTCTGGTGCTCTTCCCGGCGCAGCTCTGGGTGATACTCATCGGCGCCATCTTGCTGGGCTTTGAGCGCGGTTTTGCGGCGTCGTGGCTGGCGGCCTGTGTGAGTGCGGGCTTGGTCTTCTGGCTGGCGCGGTCGGCCTTCGGCGGCGTCTATCGCCGGCATGCCCAGCGCTACCTCGATCGTGTCGAAGCGGCGTTTCAGCGCGATCAATTCCTGTACATGCTGATGCTGCGCTTTATTCCGGTGTGCCCATACTGTGTCGCCAACGTTTTGCCGGCCGTGTTGGGCGCGCGCTTCTGGCCTTTTTTGGCGGCGACGGCGATCGGCGTGGTTCCTTATGTCGGGGTCTATTCTTTTGCCGGCGCCCGCGCCGCTGCGATGCTCGATCCCGAGCGGGCGCCGGATCTCGCGAGCATTTCAGCCGACCTGATCCCCGTGCTCGCCGCGTTCGCGGCGCTGCCTGTACTGGCGATCGTCGTGCGTTCCGTCAGGCGACGGGGGGCGCCCGCATGATCCGTTCGCTGGCGGCAATTTTAGCGCTTGCTTGGTGTGCGTGTGTCGCGCCTGCGTCGGCGCAGAGCGTGCGCCTCGAATATAGCGGCGTCGCCTATGGGCTGGTGGAGTTTGGTCGGGCGCGCATCGATGCGCGTTTTGGGGAGGAGGCGTACGACGGGTCAGCGTCGATCAACGCCGTCGGGCTTGCGGTTCTGTTCGGGCAGACGCGGCTCAGCGCCAGGGTGCGTGGCGTGCGCGCGCCTGAGGGATTTTCGCCGACATTCTATGAACTCGATCACCTTTATCGCGGCCTGCAGCGCAATTCGAGCATCGACTGGCTTGCGTCTCAGGTCACCGTGAGGGCCACGCCGAATTTCCCGTATCCCGGTGATCCCGCCCCGAGCGAGGCGCAACGCCGCGAGGGACGCGATCCGCTTTCGACGCTCCTCTCGATGGGTGTTTACTTCCATCAAACGCGCGCCTGCGACCGAACCTTTCGCATCTTTGATGGGCGCTATGTTTACGATGTGACGCTGACGCAGGGAGAGGCCGGCCGCTATCGCCGCGGCGCGTTCGACTGGCCGGTCACCCGTTGCGGTCTGCGCCAGCAGCGTGTCGCCGGCTATCGCCACCCAGAGGATCTGGAACGGCGTACGCCGCCTGGGGAAATCTGGTTTGCGGTGCGTCCGGACGTGCCGTTTGCCGTGCCTGTGCGGGTCAGTTCCGCCTTGCCGTTGGGCGTCGCCAGTATCAATTTGACGGCCTTCACCGTAGACGGCGCGACGGTTCCCTGACGCGCTGCAGCAGGAGCAGGCATGGATTTGGCCGCCTTTGCGGAAGCGGACGGCGCGGCGGTGTTGGCGCGTGTGCATACCGTGCTCACCGACATTGACGACACGCTGACCAGCGATGGGCGCCTGCCTGCGCTGGCCTATGCGTCGCTGGAGCGCCTGGATGCAGCGGGGCTGCGCGTGATCCCGATCACTGGCCGGCCGGCGGGCTGGTGCGATCTGATCGCGCGCTTGTGGCCGGTATCGGGCGTTGTCGGCGAGAATGGCGCCTTTGCGTTCCGCTACGATCGCCATGCGCGCCGCATGCATCGGGTGTTCGCGCGCAGCGAGGCCGAGCGCGCTGGCGACCAGGTGAAGCTGCGTGCGCTCGGCCAAGCGATCCTGGCGCAGGTTGCCGGCGCCGCAATTGCCGCGGATCAGCCCTATCGCATTGCCGATCTCGCCATCGATGTGCGCGAGGATGTGGCGGCTCTGCCGGCTGCCGACGTGGATCGCATCGTGGCGCTGTTTCGCGCAGCCGGGGCCACGGCCAAAGTGAGCTCGATCCACGTCAACGGCTGGTTCGGCGCCTACGACAAACTCTCGATGACCAAACGGCTGCTACGGGAGGGGTTTGGCGTTGAACTGGAAGCCGCTGGTGCGCAGATTCTGTTCGTGGGTGATTCTCCCAATGACGAGCCCCTGTTCGAGGCATTGGAGTTGAGCGTCGGCGTCGCCAACGTCACCGCGTTCCTGGCCCAGATGGCCGCGCGCCCGCGCTTCATCACCAAGGCTCAAGGCGGGGCTGGCTTTGCTGAAGTGTCGGATGCGCTGCTGGCGGCGCGCGCAGGTGCGATTTGACAAGCGGCGGCAGCTCCCCCCAGCCTCGCGTGCGGATTGATCGCTCAAGAGGTTCTCGGATTTGACGGGCGCTGCGCCTGCGGGTTGGCTGAACTGGCCGAATGCGCTCACGCTGTCGCGCGTGGGGCTTGGGGCGCTGTGCCTGATCCCGCTGGCGTCGGACGCAGAGGGCGCGCTGCTGCTCGCGTTTGCCCTCATGGTCGCAGCGGAGCTTACGGATTTCCTCGACGGCTTCGTGGCGAGACTGACGAACTCGGTGAGCGAGGCCGGCAAGATCCTCGATCCCATGGCCGACAGCATGTATCGGCTGATGATCTTCGCGGCGTTCGTTGAGAATAACTGGATGCCCGCCTGGATGCTGGCCATCTTCATCGTTCGCGACGTCGGCGTGGCTTACACACGCATCATCGCCTCGCGCCACGGCGGTTCGGTGGCGTCGCGCTTTAGCGGGAAGGCAAAGGCGGTCGCGCAAGGGGCGGCGCAGCTTTGGGTGGTTGGCGCTTTGGCTTTTGGCGTGGCGGCGCTGCAGAGTTTCAGCCAGACGCTGCTGCTGATCGCCGCTGCCGTCACGCTTTACTCTCTGGTCGACTATGCCGCGGGGATGCTGAAGCCCGCCGCCAAGGAAACGCAATGACCAATGTTTTCGATCGGCTCGCGCCCTATGGGTACGCGCACCACCGGGCCCTGAACGATTTCGCGGCGTTCGAGCAGGCGATACGCCACGTCGGCGCCTATCCCGAGAAAAACCAGGTGCTGGAGGGCGATCTCTGCTGGAACCTGAGCCGGGGCCGCCAGGATTTCTATTTCCGTCATCCCAGCTATTTCGTGGATGCATTGTCGCCCGCCGAGATCGACCGTCAGCGCCGCGAGGGAACGCTGGTGACGCTGGACGATCTGATCGAGCGCGACGCGCCGCGCATGCACTATGTCATCGAGATCAAGGTTGGCCGCGGCGACGAGCGCGAGGCGCTGAGCGCTGTTATCGAGAAGCTGCAGCGAACCTGCAAAGACCGGTTCTGGCTCGACGGCTTCTCGCTGCGCCTCATGCAGATGGCTAAGAGCATCGACGCCAGCGTGGCGACCAGCGTGCACACAGAACGCGTGACGGAAACTCACGTTTGGCTCGATGCGCCCGAATGGCCGCCGTTTCGCCGCCTGGCCCTCGGCGACGTGCAGGGCGTCGACGCCATCGCCATCCGCAAGCGTTTTTCCGATGCGCACATGGCGCGCGCCAGCGCCGCTGTGCGCGCGCACGGATTTACTCTGCTGATGAGCCGGCTGTTCACGCTTGGAGACTACGAACGCTCTCGCCAGTGGGGCGCGCGCGTGGGCTATCCCAAGCTTGCCTTCGAGGACATCGTCCGCGCGGATGCGGAGCGGGAGCGCGGCGAAAGCCCGGTTGCGGCGTCCGCCTAGAACGGGCCCCCGGCCTCTTCGGCGCCGATGGCTTTGATCGCGAACGCGTAGTCATGCGCCAGCTCGCGCAGGATTTCGAACCGCCCGGCGCTGCCGGCGTGGCCTGCCTCCATGTTTATCTTCAGCAGCACAGGCCGTCCGCTCGTGGTGTGCGGACGCAGCTTGGCCGCCCACTTCGCGGGCTCCCAATAGGTG
>CAZNTI010000063.1:4711-8676 GCA_964575885.1 uncultured Terricaulis sp. | reverse complement strand
CCGCGGTAGCGCGTGCCAGCCAAAAGCGAGCCCATGTCGAGCGAGAAGATGGTGGCGTCGGCCAGCACTTCCGGCACCTGCTTTTCGTTGATCTTGCGCGCCAACCCCTCGGCGATGGCGGTCTTGCCGACGCCCGGATCGCCGACCAGCAGCGGATTGTTCTTCTGGCGGCGGCACAGGATCTGGATCGCGCGCAGCACTTCCGCTTCGCGCCCGATCAGCGGGTCGATCTTGCCTTCCTTGGCCTTCTTGTTGAGGTTCACGCAATAGGCCGCGAGCGCTTCCGAGCCCTGCTTGACGACGCGTTCGCCTTCCTCTTCGCCGGCCCCGCGCACCGGGCGCGGCTGCGCGGCGCCGGCGCGCTTGGGCAGGCCGTGGGCAATGAAGTTCACCGCGTCGTAGCGGGTCATGTCCTGCTCCTGCAGGAAATAGGCGGCGTGGCTTTCGCGTTCGCTGAACAGCGCCACGAGCACGTTGGCGCCGGTGACTTCGCGGCCGCCCGAGCTGTCGACGTGCAGCATGGCGCGCTGCAGCACACGCTGGAAGCCGGCGGTGGGCCTGGGCTCCTCGTGCTCGCGGTTCGGCACCACGAGGCTGTCGAGTTCGGTTTCGAGGTACGAATCCAGGTTGGCGCGCAGCTTGTCGAGATCGACCTTGCAGGCGTGCATCACACTGGCGGCGTCGTCATCGTCGATCAGCGACGAAAGCAGATGCTCGAGCGTCACGTACTCGTGACGGTGCTCGTTGGCGAGCGCCAGGGCCCGCCGGAGCGTGTGTTCGAGCGTACGGGAAAATGTCGCCATTCGACTTTATTCCTTTTCCATCGTGCATTGCAGCGGGTGTTCATGCCGCCGCGCCAGATCCAGCACTTGGGCGACCTTCGTCTCGGCCACCTCGTAGGTGAAGACGCCACAGACGCCGACGCCATTCTGGTGGACGTGGAGCATGATGGTCGTCGCTTCCTCCTGCGACTTGTTGAAAAAGCGCTCCAGCACATAAACGACGAATTCCATGGGGGTGTAATCGTCGTTCAGCAGCAGCACCCGGTACAGGGAGGGCTTTTTGGTGCGCGTCAGCGTCTGCGTGCCGGAGCGCCCTTCGGCGCCGCCGTCCGCATCGTCGTTATCGTCCCAGGACTCGTCGCTCATCGACGCCAGACTCAACCTTTGAGACGCGCGTGGCCTCGCCCGCGAAAGCGAGCCGCCACACGGCGCACATGAACCAATTTATGGATTGCTGGCCGCTATGGAAGGGCTTGCCTGAAGCCGGGGGCGGCGCGCCCCGGATTCGCCTCACTTTGCGCCAGCCCGATGCAAAACGGGCCCGGCTCGCCTGAGCCGGACCCGTTCCAACTTTATCACCTGAGGATCGCGACGCGATCCCGAAGCTCTTCAGTAGCTTAGCGCTGCGCGCCGGTCTGGATCAGCTGGCCGACGGCGTTGACGCGCTCGTTGATCGGCTGCAGCGCGTCCTTGGCGACGCCTTGCATCAGCTCAGACATGTTCGACAGTTCAGCGACATACGCCTCGAAGGCGCTCTTGGCGTAGTCGTTCTGCTTTTCCACAAACTCTTGGACGCTCTTGGAGGTCATCATCGACTTGGTGGCGGCGACGTGATTCTCAAGCGCCTGCTTTTGGAACGCGACGGTACGGGCCGAAAGCGTCTCGAAGCCCTTTTGCGCAGCGGCGGCGGAGGCGAGCCACGCTTCGACGTTCTGCTTGCCGAAGGCCGACACTTCCGACATCGCAGCCAAGCTGCGGTCGATGTTTTCGCGCACCGCTTCGCTGGACGCGGCGCTGACTTGTTCGAAAGCTTCCGTCGCCGACTTGGTCGCGCGCGCGGACTTGCCGTTGCTGGTGGCCATGATCGTCTCCATGAGCCCAAGGGCTCTTTTGTTGTTGCTCTTAGGTGGTGGCGACCGCCGGTGGGTGGCGAATCTGGAACCTTATATGCGATGCTGCAGGTGCGAAGTCAACGGCTTTTGCTGCATTGCAGCATAAAACCCGGCGGACGCCCAATCCTATGCCAGGACGCCGTTAAGTCGGCCTTAACTGCGATTTCCACAGCCTGTCCTGCACGGAGCAGGTGAAACGCTAAGGCTTTAAGGTTTAACTCTGGGGTCCCGCGCGGCCCGCTAAGGAAATCGTAAGCTGCACGGCATGCGAATTGCCTGAATTATTCCGTGTTTTTGCGGGAACCATGAACGATGCAGGTGAGTTTGGCTTCGCTGGTGCGTACTTTCGTTGCGGCAGGCATGGCCATGGCGGCCGCCGCTTTCGCCCTGCCCGCGGCGGCGCAGGATCGCTACGCTGCCATCGTGATGGATGCGCGCACCAACGAGGTGCTGCTCGAGGACCAGGCCGACGAGGCCCGCTTTCCCGCTTCGCTTACGAAAATGATGACGCTTTACATGCTGTTCGAGGCGCTGGAGCGCGGCGAGCTGACCATGGACACGCGGATGACGGCGTCGCGGAACGCCGCACGGCAGCCGCCGTCGCGGCTGGGCCTGGGGTGCACCCGCCGGCGCGGCTGCGACTCGATCACCGTCGAGCAGGCGATCCGGGCGCTGGTGGTGCAGTCGGCTAACGACGTCGCGGTGCTGGTGGCTGAACGGCTGGGCGGCAGCGAAGCGCGCTTTGCCGCCAACATGACTTCACGGGCCCGCGAATTGGGCCTCACCGACACCCGCTTCGCCAACGCCAGCGGCTTGCCAGACGCCCGCCACCGCACCAACGCGCGCGACATGGCGATCCTGGCGCAGGCGCTGTGGCGCGATTTTCCTGAACATTATCATGTGTTTCAGACGCCAAATTTCAGCTGGCGGCGGAATCACGGCCGCAACCACAACCGCCTGCTTGGCCAGATCGAGGGCGTCGATGGGATCAAGACAGGCTACACCCGCGCCTCCGGGTTTAACCTCGCCACCATGGCCGAGCGCAACGGCCAGCGTGTGATCGTGGTGGTGCTGGGCGGCGAAACCGCCGCCGCGCGCGACGCCCAGGTCGCCTATCTGGTGGAGGGCGCCTACGAGGAATACGCCCGCCGCGAAACCCCCGGCGCTACCTACGCGCGGCTGCCGCTGCGCAGGCTCGATGGGCAGGCGGGCGTGCCTGCGGCGACTTTGGTCGCCAGTCCCAACGGCCAGCCGCTGCCGCCCTCTTCGGTCGGACTGGGTCAGGGCATGGTGGTCGAGACGCTGTCACCGACAGCCATGCCGATCGAGCCCCGCGGCCAGGGCGACGACGGGGAAATAGCCGAAGAGTGAACGCCGCTCAGCGCGGCCGGCGGCGCAGCAGCCGGTCTCGCGCGGCGGTGATCGCCGCTGCGGCGGCATTGGAGCCGCCCCGGTCCGGGTGCGATCGCGCCATTTTGGCGCGGTAAGCGCGCCTGATCTCGTCCTCGCTGGCGCCGACGCTCACCTCAAGTAGTGCACGCGCTTCAGCGTCGGCCCGCGAATCGGCGGCGTCCTGGGTGGGCTGCGCCGGGCGCACGAAGGCCGGATAGAGCCACCAGGCAAGCACCGCTGCACATAATCCGAGCAGGCCCAGCCAAATCGATCCCCGTCCGAACGCCAACAATGCTGCGCCTGCGAAGACGATCGCCGGCCAGCGGCGCATCAGCTCGCGGCGGTGCGCGCCGCCCAGCCGCCCGGCCAGCGCCAGCACAAACACGATCGCAACGATGAGCAGCGCAAGCAGCACGGGAGCGACTTAGTGACCGGCGCGCAATGGCGACGCAAGCATCAGAACTTGAGCGCTTCGCCTTCGAGCCCGGGCAGCTTCAGGGTGATGAACAGGTCGCGCAATTCCTGGCGGGCCGCGACATGGGTCATGCGCATGTCGGCGTGGACACCTTCAGCGTCGAGGTCGAGCAGGGTCAGGCCCTGCGGGAAGAGTTCGCGAAACACCACCCGCTCCGACAAGCCGGGCGCCAGGCGGAAGCCGATGCGGCTCGACAGCGTCTTC
>CAZNTI010000063.1:3930-4701 GCA_964575885.1 uncultured Terricaulis sp. | reverse complement strand
CAGCGCCTCTCCGACCCGCTGTTTATTCTTCGCCTCGATGCGGCTGGCCGATGTGCGGTTACGCATTACCACCCAGTCGATCGGCGTGCGCACCGCGAGCGCTTTTTGCTTACGGCAGCCCCAGACCATTTCGCTGTAGATTGAGGGCCGCACGATATCGGCGTTGTCGGGATCGATATCGCCCAGCAGGTCGAAATCCACGAAGCTGTCGTTGAGCGGCGTGATCAGGGTGTCGGCGCAGGCATGGGCGATCCGCGACAGATGCGAATCGCCGCCCGGCGAGTCGATGACGATGAAATCGCAGGTTTCCGAAAGCCGCCGCAGCGCCGCGCGCAGCGCCGCTTCTTCCTCCGCTTCGGCTGCGTCCATCTGGCGATGGCGGCTTTCGCTCAGTTCAAGAATCTGCGGCGACGGCAATTTCGCGCCGCGCACGGAGATCCAGCGGGCGCGGTTCTCAATGTAGCGGGTGAGCGATCGCTGGCGCACGTCAAGATCGAGCGCGCCGGTGCGCCGGCCCATCCGCATCAGCGCCACGATCAAATGCATGGCGACGGTCGATTTGCCCGCCCCGCCCTTCTGGTTGCCAACCACGACGACATGGGTGTGGCGCGCAGCGGCTGCGGGCTCGGGGGCATAGGCCAGACTCATAAGGTCACCCGGCCCACACCAGCGGCCGCTGCGATCCTGACCTGACGCGCAACGCCGATACAAACATATCCCCAAGCTCGGCGATCGAGGTTAAGGCCCGCTTAAGCGCTGGAGCGTCTAGCC
>CAZNTI010000063.1:0-3920 GCA_964575885.1 uncultured Terricaulis sp. | reverse complement strand
CATCCCCCGCGATAAGCGATGCGCATGTCTGGTCTGGACACCGTCCGCACGATACCCGAGCTGCGCGCCGCGATTGCGCGGTGGCGCGCCCAGGGCCTGCGTGTCGGCCTGGTTCCGACCATGGGGGCGCTGCACGAGGGGCACCTGTCGCTGGTGCGGGCCGGCAGGGCGCGCTGCGAGCGCGTCGTCGCCAGCCTGTTTGTAAACCCCAAGCAATTTGCCGCGAACGAAGACCTCGAGCGCTATCCGCGCGACGAAGCCAGTGACGCTGCCCTGCTTGCCGGCGCGGGCTGCGATCTGCTCTACGCGCCCGACGCCGCGCTCATCTATCCCCCCGGCTTCGCCACCAGCGTGACGGTGACGAGCGTGGCCGCCCCGCTCGAAGGCGAGCACCGGCCGCATTTCTTCGGCGGCGTCGCCACCGTGGTGGCCAAGCTGCTGCTGCAATGCCTGCCCGACGTCGCGCTGTTCGGGGAGAAGGATTATCAGCAGCTGCTGGTGATCAAGCGCATGGCCGCCGACCTCGACATCCCCGTGGAGATCGCCGGCTGCCCCACCGTGCGTGAGGCCGACGGCCTCGCCATGTCTTCGCGCAACGCCTACCTGACCCCCGATGAGCGCCGCATCGCGGGCCAGCTCAACGTCACCCTCGCCGACGCCGCCCGCGCTGTCGCCGCCGGCGCAGCGATCGCCGATGTCGAAAGCTACGCCGCCGACCGGCTGCGCCGCGCCGGTTTCGACAAAATCGACTACGTGGCCATCAGGGACGCCGAGACGCTGCTGGCCATCGAAACCCTGGACGTCCCCGCGCGCATTCTGGCGGCTGCGTGGCTAGGTGGAACCCGGCTGATCGACAACATGGCGGTGTAAGCATCAAGCCGCCATGCGCGCTCCCATGCGCGCGGCGATGATGTCGGCGACGCGCATGCTGTTGGCGATGCAAGTCAGCGCCGGGTTCACCGCTGCGCTGGTGACGAACACGCTGGTGTCGGTCACGTAGAGATTGTCGAGATCGTGCGCCTTGCAATTGGCGTCGACGACCGAGGTGCGCGGATCGTCGCCCATGCGCAGCGTGCCGCACTGGTGGGCGGTGCCGTAGATCGGGATGATTTCGTCGATCTGGTTGCGGTGCCCGCGCAGGCATTGACAAACCCTGCCCGCCTCGCTCATCGCCTTGTGCCACCGCCGGATCAGGCGTGAGTGGGCTTTCAGATTGTTGTACCAATATTCAAGCTGAATGCCGCCATCGCGATTGAGCCGGATCCGATTCCGCGCCTCCGGCAAATCCTCGGTCATAAGCAGGAACGCCAGCAGGCGATCGCCCATGAAGTTCGCAAACGGCGCCGGCACCATCCACGGCGGCACGCTGTTGGAAAGCTGGCCGCGGATGACGTCGCCGGAGAGATACTCCAGCAGCTGGATGTGGCCCATCGGGTAGGGAAACTTGCCGTCCGGATCGCCCCAATAATAATCGTTGATCGCCATGGTCTTTGGAAAATCGGTCTCGATCTTGGGCCATGCGAACGAAAGCGACGCCGACGCAGTATGGAACATGTAATTGCGCCCGACCTGATCGGAGCTGTTGGCCAGGCCCTCGGGATGGGCGCCGTTGGCCGAGCGCAACAGGACCGCGGCCGAGTTGGCGGCGCCAGCGGCGAGTACGACGATGTCGGCCCTGACACGCGCTTCGCCGCCGTCCGGCGTCTCGTACACAACGCCAGACACCGTCCTGCCGCCCGGCGCGGTCTCAAGGCGCAGCACCTTGGCCCCGGCTATGAGCTCAACGTTATTGCTGGCGAGCGCGCGCTTGACGATCTTGCGCCCGTCCGATTTCGCTTGCCGCAGACACGGAAAGCCGCCGCAGGTGCGGCAGCGCACGCAGGCGCTGTTGGCGATGTCCATGTCATCGCGCTCGGCGGCGATCGGCATCTCGAACGGACGCAAGCCCTGCAACGCCAAGCGGGTTTTCAACGACGCGATTTCAGGATCGTGCGTCATCGGCGGATGCGGATACGGCGGGGCGGCCCCGTCGCAGGTCGGATCGGCGCCGCGCAGGCCATGCACGTTCCACAGCACCTCGGCTTCGTCGTAGTATGGCGCAAGATCGTCATAGCGAATGGGCCAAGCCGGCGAAATCTTGCCGCCGTGATGGGGGGTCGCTTCGAAGTCGCGCCTGCGGAAACGATAGAGCGCGGCGCCGTAGAAGATGGTGTTGCCGCCGACATAGTAGTGGATGTTGGGCTGAAACGACCGCCCTTTGCGGTCAGTCCATTTCTCTTTGGCTTTGTAGCGTTGGCGCAGGAAGACCTCTTTGGGGCTCCAATTCTGCGCTTCCACCGCAATGTGGGGCCCACGCTCGAGAATGAGGATCGATTTGCCGCTCGCCGCAAGGCGTTGCGCCAGCGTGGCGCCGCCTGCCCCGGAGCCGATCACGACGATATCGTAGCTTTTATCGGCGCGCTCGGGCGCGTCGGTGTCACTCGCCAACATAATATTTCTCCGCCGCCGCGCGCGTGAGCGCGCGCATCCAGGGTTCAGGCAGGACCCGCATCAGCGCCGCCGCTGCTTTCGGCAGCCCCCCCGGCACTACGATCTCGTGGCCGCGCTCGTTACGCGACCACGCCTCGCGCGCCACTTCTTCGGGGGTTTGTGAGAAGCGCCGCGGCGCGCCCCCGTCCATGGGAATGTTGTTGGCGGCTTGAAACTCGGTAGCGACGAAACCCGGCAGCACCGCGGTGACATGAACGCCGCTGCGTTTCACCTCGGCGTTCAGCGATTGCGAGAACTTCAGCAGAAACGACTTTCCCGCCGGATAAAGCGTATTGCCGCGCGCACCCGACGACAGCGCCGCGATCGAACTGATGTTGATGATGCGCCCGAAGCCGCGCTTGAGCATCGCCGGCAGACATTCGTGGCTCAGCGCCGCCGGCGTCGCCACGGTCAGCTCCAGAAATGCGTTCTGCTCTTCGAGCGTGGTTGCAGCGAAACTCTTGGTGATGGTGGCGCCGGCATTGTTGACCAGGATCGCGACTTCCGCCCCTGCCGCTTCGACCGCGCGCGCCAACGCCTGCGCAGCGCCGGGGCGCGAAAGATCGGCGGTGAAAACATCGGCGCGCGCGCCGTGGCCGCGAAGCTCGCGCGCCAGCGTCTCCAGGCGCTCCGCCCGGCGCGCGACCAGGCCGACGTCGCATCCCTTGGCGACCGCCAGCCGCGCCATCGCCGCGCCAATGCCAGAGGACGCGCCCGTCACCAGCGCGTAGCGCCTGATTGTCATGATCCAAACTCCCCCGCCAAACCCCGCGGGCCGTGCGTTTGGCTTACGCTGCGGCTGCACACTCCGTTACGACGCCGCGCTTGACCATGCCGGGCCTGCGGAGCAATCCGGACGCATGAAGATTCTCATCGTCGGATCCGGGGGACGCGAGCACGCGCTGGGCTGGAAGCTCGCGCAAAGCCCGCTGGCGCCTGAGATCATTTCGGCGCCCGGCAATCCGGGCCTCGCCGCGCTCGGACGCGAGGTGGCGATCAAGGCGGACAATGCGCCGGAACTGGCCGCCTTCGCCGCACGCGAGCAGGTGGATCTGGTGGTGATCGGGCCTGAAGCCGCCGCAGCGGCGGGGCTTGCCGATCAGCTCAAGCTTCTGGGCGTGCCCTGCTTTGGACCAAGCAAGGCCGCCGCCGAGTTGGAGGCCTCCAAAGCCTTCATGAAGGAATTTTGCGTTCGCCACGGCGTGCCTACCGCCGAGTACCGCGTGTTCGACGACGCCATTCGCGCCAAGGCCTATCTCGGCGAACGCGAGCCGCCGATCGTGATCAAGGCCGACGGGCTGGCTGCGGGCAAGGGCGTCGTGGTCGCCGAGACGCGGCGCGACGCCGACGCCGCCGTCGATGAAATTCTGTTCCTCAAAAAATTCGGCGCG
>CAZNTI010000062.1:0-8787 GCA_964575885.1 uncultured Terricaulis sp. | reverse complement strand
AGCGCCGGCGGCACGACGAATGGGACGGTTGCAATCGTCGCGGGGATCACGACCGTTTCCTCTCACGCGCCGTAGCGCCAAGGCAATGGCGGCTCGCGGGTCGGCCGATGTCGGCGGGGCGCCCTCCGACATCCTCCGACACGGCGCTCGCGCTGTCGCGCGCGCCACGCCCGCGCTCTACGGGGCGCGCGCTGGTGCGAGCGGCGGGAGTTGAACCCGCACCGCCTTTTGGGCGAACGGATTTTAAGTCCGCTGCGTCTACCGGTTTCGCCACGCTCGCACGCGCTTGCTTTCAACGGCGTTTTCGCGCCCGTTGCAACTGGTTCGCCTGCAGCCCGTCGTAGAGAACGCGCGTGGTCACGCTTGAGCCCATCGTCTGATAAAGCCGCCCGGCCGGATCGTAGGCGAGGTTCACGGACCCCGCGCCCGCGGCGCTGGTGAAGCGGTCGAAGGCATCGTAGCCGAACGTGCGCGACCCGTCGCCGGTGAGATTGACGCGCGCGAGGATTCTCAACCAAATGTTGCCAATACTCGGCGCCTTAAGAACCAGACACCGATCACAAGATACACCAGGAGTAGAAAGGTCCCTATCGTAGTTGACGTCTTGTCTTGAGAGGCTTCAGCTTTGACCAGCAGAGCGGAGGATGTCCATGCCGCAACTAGATAAGACAGCGCGAACGTCACGCTGAGGATAGCCTCGATCGGATTTCGCGATACTTGAGGATTAAACGGAATGAAAAGCGTGACAAAGCTGCAGGCCATAAAAATGCAAACAGGCAACGCGACAGTTGGCAGCGATGTGCGTAGCTGAGCATCACGCTCCGACGCGGCTTGCGCCATGCCATATATCCAGCCTCCAGAAAGCAGCGTAGTCGCCACCGCCAACGCCACCTGCGCGGCTCCCGCCAACAAAGAGGGATGGTTGATGCTAGTTACGGTGCTCATTGCGAAGGCGACAAACACGCATGTGACCAAAGGGGCGGGTAGCGCGATCAGGCTTTTGAGAATCATCCTGGACATTGGGAGGCGCTAAACAACAAAGATAATCGCAATTCCGACGACAAAAGAAATTGCCGCAAGAACTCTCAACCAAATGGCTCCGTTGTCGCTGAAGAACCAATCCTGGCGTACTTTTTGCGCGTTAAAGCCCACGTAGGCTCCCCATGCGACAAAAAACGCGCCCACCGCAATCTTTAGCAAAAGCTCCACTGGCTACCCCAAGATAGGTGTTGGTCGCGAGGAGCCAAGCGAAATGAGAAAGACCCCTGCAAGGAGATGCCTTCGGTGCCACTGCCGACCAGGGTGGAGAGCGTGACATACACGCATTTCCAGTGTTGCACGGGTCGCGCGCCTGGCGCGTTCAAGACCCTCGCGAAGACTGAGCCCTACGCACTCAGAAACGCCCCCCGGAGAAGATGTAAGCTATCAGCACAAGGCTAGCCGCAAGTATCAAAGCGTTGATCAACAACGACCATCTGTTCCACGCGGGCGATTTCATTTAGTCTGCCAACTCCGACCCCGCGCCAGTGCGCGTTCAAGCTCCCGCGCTCAGCGCCCCTTCAGCCCCGCCTTCAGCGGGATTTCGAGCACGCCGACCATGAACGCTTGCGAGGCGGCCTGCACCGCGATCACGATCAGGCTCAAGCCGCCGATCACCGCGCGCGGCACCAGCGGGTCGCGCAAGTCGCCGTAGCCGACGCTCGCCCACGTGCTCAGCGCAAAACCCACCAAGGCAAGGCCCGCCAGCGCGGCGACAGCGGCGACGCGCATCACGTTGTCGGTGGTGAGCACGCGGCGCAGCCAATCCGAGCGCGGACCGCGCGGCAGCAGGCCCGACACCGACGCATAAGTGCGCGCCACCACGCCGAAGCTGATCAGCTGCACGCCGCAGATCACCATGAAGCACGCGGCGGCGAAGGTGTTCAGATCAAGCTGCACGCCGGCGGGCGACCCCACCGCGCCGAACGCGAGAATGCCGGCAAGCGCCCCGCCCACCGCGGTCAGAATGCCGCCGGGGAAAAAGAACAGCCATTTGGGGCTGAACATCAGCAGAAATTTCAAGTGCCGCCAGCCGTCGCGCCAGGTCTTCAGGTGCGGCGCGCGGGTGCGCCCGTCGGGCTCGAGCGTGGTCGGCACTTCGCGGATGTCGAGATTGGCGAGCGAGGCGCGCACCACCATCTCGGAGGCGAATTCCATGCCGGTGGTGGAGAGTTCAAGATCGCGGATCGCAGCGGCGCGGAAGCCGCGCAGGCCGCAATGGAAATCGCCCACCGGGATGGCGAACAGCAGCCGGCCGATGAAGCTCAGCACCGGGTTGCCCAAATAATAATGCAGCGGCGGCATCGCCCCGGGCGCGATGCCGCCCTTGAAGCGATTGCCCATGACCAGATCGGCGCCGGCGCGCAATTGCTCGACGAACAGTTCGAGCTTGCCGAGATCGTAGCTGTCGTCGGCGTCGCCCATGATGATGTAGCGACCGCGCGCAGCCTCGATGCCGCCCTGCAGCGCCGCGCCGTAACCGCGCCGCGGCACCGGCACGACACGCGCGCCCAAGCGGCGGGCGATGTCCTGCGAGCCGTCGGTGCTGCCATTGTCGGCGATCAGCACCTCGCCGACGACGCCGGCGCGCTGCAGATAGCTTTGCGCCTTGCGGATGCAGCTTTCGAGCGTCTCAGCCTCGTCGAGACAAGGCATGAGGATGGTCAACTCCACCTCGGCGGCGGGCGCGGCGGCGGGGGCGTCCCGCACCTGGTCCTGGGTTTGGCTCATGGACGCCTCGTCAAGCCCGAAAAGCGGCTCTGGTGTCTGGCGCTTAGCGGCCCCCGCCGGATTGGTCAAACGTCACCGTAAACGCCGGCGTCTTGGCGCCAAACAAACGTCCTGCGCGCGAAAGCTGCGTCACTTACGGCGCATTTTAATCATTCCACGCGCTCGGGCGTCGCCCCGCGCGCGGCGATCAGCGCGGCGAGGTCGAGCCCCGCTTTGGCCAACGCTGCGGCGTCCGCCGAGCGCGCCACCAGATGCACGCCGAAGCTCTCGGGCGGCGCGAACCAGGGATAGGAGCCAAAGCTCACGGCGCCGCCGGTTGCGTTCTCGAGCGCCTGCAGATCGGCGGCAATGTCGCCCTCGCGCACGCCGCGCCCGCGCACGGTGACCGAGCCCACCACCGCTCCGCCCTCGATGCGATGGCCGACATCCTCCAGCATGCCGCGCATGATCGAGGGCACGCCGGCGAGCACGAACACGTTGCCAAGCTGAAAGCCCGGCGCCTTCGAAACCGGATTGGCGATCAGCGTTGCGCCGTCGGGCACGCGCGCCATGCGCAGCCGCGCCTCGTTCAAGTTGGACGCGCCCTTGTAGTGCTGCTCCAGAATCGCGCGCGCATCGTCGCGGACGCCGATCGCGACGCCGAAGGCCAGCGCGACGCTATCGGCGGTCTTGTCGTCATGGGTGGGGCCGATGCCGCCCGTGGTGAAGACATAGTCATACTTTAGCCGCAGCGCATTGACGGCCGCGGCGATCTCCGCCGGGATGTCGGGCACGACGCGCGCTTCCGCCACCTGCACGCCCAGGGGCCCAAGGAATTTGGCGATGGTCTGCAGGTTCACGTCCTGCGTGCGTCCCGACAGGATTTCGTCGCCGATCAGCAGAACGGCGGCTTTCACATGAGCGTTGGTCATGAGCGCCATACTAGCCGAACCAGGAGCTTGCGAATGAGCGAAATCGACTACGTCGGACCGTTGACCGAACGGCAGGCCGGTAAGCTGCCCGACCATCTTGGGCTCGAATGGCTGGAGGCGCGCAAAGGCTTCGTTCGCGGGCGCTTCATCGTGCGCGAACACCACATGGCCCCCAACGGCTTCATGCACGCCGGCAGCGTGGTGACGCTGGCGGATTCCGCCTGCGGCTATGGCTGCTTCATCTCGCTGCCCGAGGGCGGAACCGGCTTCACCACGGTGGAGCTGAAGACGAACTTTCTCGGCACCGGCAAGCTGGGCGACGTCATCGCCACACAGGCGCGCCTGATCCATGGCGGGCGCACGACGCAAGTCTGGGACGCTGAGGTGAGCAACGAAACCGCGGGCAAAGCCATCGCCCTGTTCCGCTGCACGCAGATGGTGCTCTATCCGAAGTGAGGGTGAGCGGGTGAAACGCGCCGGGAAGCAGACATTAGGTTAGTCGGGCCGCCCCATTGACTAAACTAAGTCTATTAGACTAAGTCTATTTTATGAAAACCGTCAACATCCATGAAGCCAAGACCCACCTTTCGCGGCTCGTCGAGCAGGCGGCGGAGGGAGAAAGCTTCATCATCGCGAAGGCCGGCAAGCCGATGGTGCGGGTCACGGCCTTGCAAGCTGGCGAACCAGGCGCGCAGCGGCGTGTCGGCTTCCTCGCTGACGTCTTCAGCGTGCCCGACGATTTCGACGCCATGGGGCGGGAGGAGATCGCACGGCAGTTCGGCCTGCCCGAGTGAAGTATCTGGTCGATACCCACCTGCTGCTGTGGGCGGCGGCGGCCCCAAAGAAGCTGTCGCGCACCGCGCGCCGCCTCATCGAGGATGAGAGCCATCCCCCATGGTTCAGCGCCGCCAGCATCTGGGAGGTCGCGATCAAAAGCGCGCTCGGGCGCAGGGATTTTCGCGTCGAGCCGCGTCAGCTCAGGCGTGGGCTGATCGATAACGGTTGGCGCGAACTCGCGATCACGAGCGCGCACGCGGCGGCCGTCGCGGACCTGCCTTCAGTACACAAGGACCCGTTCGACCGCATGCTGGTGACGCAAGCGCATAGCGAGGCGCTTACATTGCTGACCTCGGACGAAGCGTTGGCCCAGTACCCAGGCCGCATTCGCCAGGTTTGATTACTTGATTTTGCCTTCGACGAACTCGACGTGCTTTTTCGCGATCGGGTCGTACTTCTTGAACTTGAGCTTCTCAGTCTTCGTGCGCGGGTTTTTCTTGGTCACGTAGAAATAGCCCGTGTCAGCCGTCGAGTTGAGGCGGATCTTGATGACGGTCGGCTTAGCCATGGGTCGGGCCCGGAATACTCTGGTTCAAGGAAGCGCGGGAAACTACTCACGAACCGGGATAAGTCAATCGCCAATCTCCCTCTCGCCCGCGCGGGGCGGAGGATTAAGGCACAGCCGCTCCAGCGTGTGCGCCCCCCGCCGCCAGCGCAGGAAGGGCGGGTCGATGGCCTCCCCGTCGAGGCGGGCGCGGACCTCTTTCAACACGAAGCGGGTGATCGAAGGCAGATCGAGCGCCAGCGCTTCGTCCAGCGAAAACCACCTCGTATGCAGCAATTCATCCCCCGATACCGGGCAATCGTCGCACAGCACCTCGGCAGCGTCGGCCATGAAGAAGCGGGCGTCGAAACGGCGCGACCGGTGCGGCGGGGTGATGGCGCGGGCGATGAAGGCGAGCTTCGACAGGTCCGGGCCGCGCTCGTCCCCGACCCGGAGCCCGGCCTCTTCCCGGGTTTCGCGCACCGCCGCCAGCGCAAACGCCCGCGGCGGCCGGCGCACCGACCCGCCCAGGCGCAGCAGCGCCTCGGCCTCCGCGGTCAGTTCGCCCGCCGCCCCCAGCCGCGCGTCGCCGGGATCGACCCGCCCGCCCGGAAATACCCATTTGTCCGGCATGAACACGTGCCCGGCGGCGCGCTGTCCCATCATCACTTCACGCCGGCCGCGGACCAGGATCAGCGTCGCCGCGTCGCGCGGACGGGGCGCTTTGGGCCTTTCCGCCCCGGGTCGATCGAAGACCTTTTCGTCGGGATTGAGTTCGAACGGCTTGCTCATGGCCATCACATAACCGCGCGCCCGCGCCGCCGCCATCGGCTCAAGGTTTGCGTTTTCGGGCCCACTGGTTTGCCCAAACGTCAAGCTCCACCAGGCGTTCGCCCAGTTCGCGGCCCTCAACGGTAAGCCCGAATCCCACCTCCTCCAGGTCAACGAGACCGAGCGCGCGCAACTCCTTGAGCCGCTGGTTGAGCACGGTGGGCGAAACGCCGTCGCAGGCGGCCTGCAGGGCGCGAAATGACAGCCGCCCGGCGCGCAGCTCCCAAAGGACACGCAAGCTCCAGCGTCGCCCCAGCGCGTCGAGCAGGGCCATGATCGGGCGCCCGCTACGTGAGCCTCTGACCGGGCTATCGGCGACCATGCGGGCATTGACTCCGGCGCTACGTTTAGCGTAGCAATTCGCTACGCTATTAATAGCAAGGATCGCCGCTATGGCCAACCCCCTCGCCCCGATCGAGCCCCCGTTTGCAGAACCGGTCGCGGCGCTGCTCGCCCGCTATCCCCAGCGCGGGGGCTATCTGCTGGCGTTGTTCCGCACCTTCGCCAACAGCGAACGCTTTTTGAGTAAGGGCGTGCCCAATCTGCTCGACGCCGAAAGCCCGCTGCCACTGCGGCTGCGCGAAATCGCGATCCTCCGCGTCACCGCCAATCTCGGCTGCGAATACGAATGGGGCGTTCACGTCGCTGCGTTCTCACGGCAAGCGGCGCTTACCGAAGCGCAGATCGCGGCCACCGTGCGCGGCGACGCCAGCGCCGCGTGCTGGAGTGAGACCGAACAGGCGTTGATCGACGCCATCGACGACTTTTGCGCGCGCGCCACGTTGACCGACGAGACCCGCGCCCGGTTTCAAAGCGCGTTCAACGCGGAGCAGCAATTGGAAGTGATGGCGCTCTGCGGCGCCTATCACACGGTAAGTTATGTCGCGAACCTCGCCGGTCTTCCAGGCGAGCCGTTTGGCGCCAAGTTTCCGCGGGATTGATCACTCCTCCCCGCGCTTACGCCCGCCGCGGCCGATGGTCAGCGCCTTGATGACCCCGCGCAGGGTCTGGGTTTCCTGGTGCGTGAGCCGCGCGCGCAGGAACAGCGCCCGCAGGTTTCGCTTCATCAGCGGCGCCTTGTCGAGCGGATGGAAGAAGCGGCCGTGCTCCAATTCCTGCTCAAGGTGCGCGAACATCGCTTCCAGCTCCTCCTGGGTCGCGGGCGGACTGTCGAGGTCGCGGAACCAGGGCGGCAGATCGTGTTCCTGGCGCGCCTCGGCGTAGGCGAAGGCAAAGATCGCCGCCGCGTTGGCGAGATTGAGCGAGGCAAATCCCGGATTGACCGGCAAAGTCACGAGCGCGTCGGCGCGCGCGATCTCTTCGGTCTCCATGCCCGCCGCCTCCGGCCCGAACATCACCACCGGACGCTCACCTTGAGCGATCGCAGCGCGCAGATTGAGTGCGGCCTGGCGCGGACCCCAGACCGGCTTTTCCAGGCCCCGCGGGCGCGCGGTTGCGGCGAGCACCAAGGTCGCGTCGGCGAGCGCCGCCTCCAGCGTCCAATCCACCCGGGCGCGCTTCAGCACCGCGTCGGCGCCGACCGCCACCACTTCGGCCTTCGGGTTGGGCCAGCGGTCGCGCGGGGCCACCAGGCGCAGTGAGACGAGGCCGAAATTCAGCATCGCCCGCGCCACCGCGCCGATGTTCTCGCCCATCTGCGGGCGCACCAGGCAGATGGCGGGCCATGCCTCCTCGATAGGGTCGGGCATATTGGGCGCGCGGGTCATTGGCCCAGCACCGCAGCGGCCGCGGCGCCGAAGTGGCGACGTTCGACCGCCAGCACGGGTGGGTTCATGGGGGCCTCGCTAGCACAAGCCAATCACTGGCGCGACCTTCGCCCGCGCCGACCAAATTTGTCACGCGGCTGCGCGAGACGGCGGCGGTGAGCGCGGTGTAACATACCGCGATAACGATCGAGGCGCGTGTCGGGCGGCACAGCAAGATCGCCGTCCGCCAGATATGCACGGGTCCAGTAACGAGGAACCGCCATGACGGATGTGTTCATTTCCTATGCCCGCGCTGACCGCAATCGGGTGCGGCTGATCGCATTGGGGCTGACCGCCGAGGGCTTTTCGGTGTGGTGGGACCCCAACATCAAGCCCGGCGCGAAGTGGAACGACGCCATCCGCAAATCGCTCGAAGGCGCGGCCGCGGTCGTGACCTGCTGGTCGCCCGCCTCGATCAAGTCGAACTGGGTGATCGCGGAAACTACGCACGCCAGCAACGATAAGAAGCTGGTGCCGTGCATGGTGCGCATGTGTCAGCCGCCGATGCCGTTCAACATGATTCAATCGGCGGACCTGTCCAATTGGAACGGCGACGCCGACAATGCCGACTGGGTGCTGTTCCTGCGCCAGATCAAGCGCCTTGTCGAAGCCAAGCGCCGCGCCGCCGCCGCCATCCCGCCCCCGGGCGAGGCGCATGGCCGAGAGGGTGCGGCCCCCGCCCCCGCCGGCGCGCCCGAGCCGGTCGCGACGTATGTCCGCTCCAACACGCGTCCGCGGCTCGGCCCCAGCGTCGCCGGCATGGCGTTGACCGCCATCGCGATCACCGCGCTGCTCACCGCCGGCTGGTGGCTGCTCGAAAACCGTACTTGGGAGCGACGCGCCGAGGCGCCGCCGGAAAGCGCATCCGTCGCCGAGGCGACGCCAGCGCCGGCGACGACCGCGCCGGCCCCGCCTGCGACGGCGCCCGAACCGGCGGGCCCAACGCCCACCCGGATGCAAATCCGCGCCGCCACTGCGGAAGGCTATTTTGGCTACGACCTCGACACCGGCGCCGAGATCCGAGCCATTCCCGGCGACGACAACACGCGATGGGGCTTGGTGGACTTCGCGCTGTTCGGCATCGCCGATGATGACGGCGACTATCATTTCATGGGCGTCGCCGAGGGGTCGCAGTTCGCGGCGGCGGGCGTCACCCCGGCGCCGGCGCGCGCAGTTTGCGAGGGCCTCG
>CAZNTI010000061.1:0-8884 GCA_964575885.1 uncultured Terricaulis sp. | reverse complement strand
CGCATTCGCCATTTGGGGCACGAGCAAAATATCGGCGAGGCCAGGGATATCGCCAAAGACGTAAGGTGTCTGGGGTCGACCCTCAAGCTGGTGCTCAAGCGCGGAAAAGCCGACGCGAATCCAGTGGCGATACCATTCGGCGGTGTGATCCTCGCCAACGCTGAATTCAAGCCTCAAGCGATTGAGCACCGATAGATTGTTGAGCGGATGAATGTCGCACGCGATGGTGAGCGCAAACGCGTGCACTTGCGCGCCGAGCCAGGGATCGCTCGGCACGAAAGGCGGCGTCGGATAGGTCTGATCGAGCCAGGTGAGAATCGCCAGCGATTGCGTCAGCAGCCCTTGCTCAGTTTCGAGCGCAGGCACGCGCATTTGCGGATTCTTTTTGCGATAAGACGGCGCGAATTGTTCGTCCTTGCCCGGTGCGATGTTGACGGAGACGCTCTCGTAGTCCGCGCCCTTCAGGTTCAAGCCGATGCGGACGCGATAAGCGGCGGAGGAGCGCCAATAGTCGTAGAGTTTCAGCATCGAGCCTTCTCCTTATGCTGTCGGCCGTGCCGGCAAGGCTATTCCTTTTCGATCTCCAGGTCAGGGCGCGCATCGAGATCGCCAAAACGCGCCCACAGCCGCCGCAGGCCCACGTCATCGCGGAACAAGCGCCGGAGCTTGGCCGGCTCCTCCAGAGAATGCATGTAGATGTGCATCAGCGTATCGCCCATGTCGTAGCTCTCGACGCTAACGATGTGCGGCGCCGCCGATTCAGCGGCGGCGACCAGCAGCATCGCCCAATCGGCGCGGTAGTCGTTGCGCCAGCAAAAGGGATCGAGCGCCAGGCGGATGCAGACCCGGCTTCCGGATTGCGACATGGACTTTACTCGCCAAGGCGGGATTTGGCGTCGGCATGCGCGGAGCGGGCCTTTTCATGCAGCCAAGCAGCGTGCTGCGGCGCCTTCTTGGTGCGACTCCACTCCTCCAGCATCGCGGGCGCGACACGCTTCAGCTCCGCCAACTCCTCCGCAGAGCCGGTGTCGGCGGCGAGCTCCACGCGATGGCCGTTGGGGTCGAAGAAATAGATCGACTTGAAGATGCCGTGATCGGTGGGCCCCAGCACATCGAGCCCGCGCGCCTGGGCGCGGGCTTTGGCGTCAAGCAGCGCCTCGACGCTGGCGACCTTGAAGGCGATGTGCTGAACCCACTTCGGCGTATTCTCGTCGCGGCCCATGTCGCGCTGCTGCGGCAGCTCGAAAAACGCCAGCACGTTGCCGTTCCCGGCATCGAGAAAGACATGCATGTAGGGGTCGTACTCGCCGGTGGACGGCACATGGTCCTCGGCGAAGGCCGTCGTGTACTCCATTCCGAGCACGTCAGCGTAGAATTCGACCGTCTCCTTCGCGTCCCGGCAGCGATAGGCGACGTGATGGATGCCCTGGGTAATGGCCATATCACTCCTCGTCGGAGAATATATAGACGCTCGGGGCTTCTGCGTCCGCCACAAATCCGCGATACATGCCGGGCGTGTTCAGCGCGAAGGCGTGGCGTCCGTGTCCGTCGAGAACGATGACGCCGCCGTCGCCCCCAATTGCACCCACCTCCGCCATAACCGCATCCGCGGCCTGCTGCGCGGTTTGCCCCGAAAGCTCCATACGCGCGCAGATGGCGCGCGCCACTGCGATGCGAATGAAGAACTCACCCGTGCCGGTTGCCGACACCCCGCAGACACCATTGTGAGCGTAGGTCCCGGCGCCGATGATCGGCGCATCGCCGACCCTGCCCCAGCGTTTGCCGGTGGTGCCCCCGGTCGACGTGCCCGCCGCAAGGTTGCCGTTGCGGTCGTAGGCGACGACCCCGACGGTGCCGAACTGGTGATCGTCGGGGAAGGCTTGCCGCGCAGCGCCGGGCGCGGGAGCGCCTTCAGGGCGCGGCGGGATCGGCTGGCCGTTTCGACGCTGGTGCTCCTCCAGCTGACGCCAACGCCGCTCGGTGAAAAAAAAGCTCGGATCGACCGCTTCGAGACCTTGGCTGCGCGCGAACGCCTCCGCTCCCTCGCCGATCAGCATCACGTGCGGCGAGCGCTCCATCACCGCGCGCGCCGCCGAGATCGGGTGGCGCGTGCGCGTCAGCCCGGCGACAGCGCCGGCGGCGCGGCTGCGTCCGTCCATGACCGAGGCGTCGAGTTCGTTGCGGCCCTCGGCCGTGAACACCGCGCCGCGCCCCGCGTTAAAGAGCGCATCGTCCTCTAGCTCACGGATGACCGTCTCAACGGCGTCAAGCGAGGAGCCGCCGTCGGCGAGAATAGCGCCGCCAGTGGCCAGGGCGCGATGCATCGCGGCGCGATACTGCGCTTCCAGTTCGGGCGTCAGGCTGGCGCGCTCGATCACGCCGGCCCCGCCGTGGACCGCCAACGACCAACGTCCCGCCGCCGGCGCCTCGTCCTCCCACGCCACCGTCATACAGCCGCTGAGGAACGCGCACAGAGCAATCGCAAGCGCGCGCATCAGGCGCTCGCCTTGAGAACGCCGCGCCGAATCTGATCGAGTTCGATCGACTCGAACAGTGCTTTGAAATTGCCTTCGCCGAAGCCCTCGTCGCCCTTGCGCTGGATGAACTCGAAGAAGATCGGACCCACCGCGTCCTTGCCGAATATCTGCAGCAGCAGGCCTTGGCCCTCACTCGGCGCTCCGTCAATCAGGATGCGGCGCTTGCGCAGCTCCTCCACCGGCTCGCCGTGACCGGGCAAGCGCGTGTCGATGAGATCGAAATAGGTCTCGATCGTGTCTTGCAACTCGACGCCGCGCGCACGCAGTCGATCGACAACCTCGTAGAGGTTGTCGGTCCCAAATGCGATGTGTTGGATGCCTTCGCCCTTGTAGCGCTGGAGGAATTCCTCGATCTGATCGACCTTGCCGGCCTCGCCCTTGGACTCGTTCAGCGGAATCCGGATTTTGCCGCACGGGCTCGTCATCGCCGTGGAAAAGAGGCCGGTGACTTTGCCTTCGATGTCAAAATACCGAATCTGGCGAAAATTGAAGATGCGCTCGTAGTAGTCCGCCCACTTCGCCATGTTGCCGCGAAAAACGTTGTGGGTGAGGTGATCGAGATAGGTGAGGCCGATGGCGCTATTGCGCTCGTCCGCACCCTCGATGGGCTTGAAATCGACATCGTAAATGGTCTGCGCTCCGTAACGATCGACCAGATAGATGTAAGCGCCGCCGATACCCTCAATGCAGGGAATGTCGAGCTCCATGGGACCGATCGGCATATCGACCGGCTTGGCGCCGCGTCGCACCGCTTCCTCGAACGCCGCTTTGGCGTCCTTGACACGAAACGCCATCGCGTTGGCGCTCGGCCCATGACTTTCGCGAAACTCCGCCGCCTGGCCCGAAGGCTCGACATTGAGAATGAAGTTGATGTCGCCCTGCTTGTATCGAACGACGTTTTTCGAGCGGTGCCTGCCGACGGCCGTGAAGCCGATCTGTTCGAAATAGCGCGAAAGCTGTTCCGGCTCGGGCGAGGTGAACTCGACGAATTCGAAGCCGTCGGTGCCGATGGGGTTGTCAAACAGGTCGGCCATGGGCGCTCCTCCAAGCGGGCGGTCTACGCGCTTGCATTTTCCGCCGACTTAGTTTCATTTGCAACCAATGGCAAGCGCACAAACCAAGCCCTGCCCCAACCTGGTGCTGGAGGCGTTCCTTCCCTATCGGCTTTCGGTGTTGTCCAACCGCATCAGCCGCGCCATTGCCCAGCGCTATGGCCAGAGCTTCGGGCTCACCATCCCGGAATGGCGGGTGATCGCCGTACTTGGCCAGCGGCCTGGCCTCAGCGCCAAACAGATTGCCGAGGCTACCGAGATGGACAAGGTGGCGGTGTCGCGCGCGGTGGCGCGGCTCAGCGCCGGCAAGCGCGTAATCTCGCGCCCCGATCCGCAGGACGCCCGCCGGCAGCTCTTGTCACTGTCGCCGGCGGGAGCGGCGCTGCACGAGCGTATAGCGCCCATGGCGTTGGCCGCCGAGCAGCGGCTGCTGGCTGCGCTGACGCCGGATGAATGCGCGCAGCTTGACCATTTGCTCGACCGGCTTGCGTCCGCAGCGAAGACGTTATGACCGTGGTGTCAGGCGATAGAGACCGCCGTCGTCTTCGTCGGTCACGATCCAGAGCGCGCCGTCAGGCGCCTCCGCCACGTCGCGAATGCGTCCGATGTCGAGCGTGAAGCGCTCCTCGCCGACCACGCGCTGCCCGTTCAGCTCGAGCCGCACCAGGCTACGATCGCGCAGCCCAGCGATCAGCAGATCACCGCGCCAGGGGAAGAGATCGCCGCCATAGAAGGCCATGCCGCCAGGGGCGATCACCGGATCCCAATAATAGATCGGCTGCTCCGTGCCCTCGCGCACGGCCTGCCCTTCGCCGACGGCGCCGCCGCGATACTCGATGCCGTAAGAAACAAGCGGCCAGCCAAAATTGCCCCCGGCTTGCAGCACGTTGAGCTCGTCTCCCCCGCGAGGACCATGCTCCACTGCCCATAGTGCGCCGGTTTGTGGATGAAGCGCGGCGCCTTGAACATTGCGATGACCGTAAGACCAGATTTCCGGCGCAACGCCCGTTCTTGCCGTGAATGGATTGTCCGCCGGGATCGCGCCGTCAGGAAGGATGCGCACCACCTTGCCGATGGTGACGGACAGGTCCTGGGCAAGGGGGCGCGAGTCATCGCTCTGACGGTCGCCGAGCGTGACGTAGAGGCGGCCTTCGCGGTCGAATACGAGGCGCGATCCATAGTGACCGGTCGAACGCCAAGGCGGCGACTGGCGAAAAATCACCTGCGCATTCTCAATACGCGTTTCATCGTCGCTGAGCCGTCCGCGGGCGACTGCAGTAGCGTTGGCGCCGCCGTCGCGGGGCTCCGCGAAGCTCCAATAGAGAAGCCGATCGGCAGCGAAGCTGGGACTCAACGCAACATCGAGCAAACCGCCCTGCGCGCGCGCATCCACAGCGGGCAAGCCCGCAATCGGCGGCGACATCGCCCCCTCCTCAGTCACGATTCGCAAACGTCCGACGCGTTCGGTCACTAACAGGCGACCGTCAGGCAACAGCGCGACCGCCCAAGGATGTGACAGCCCGCGCGCCACCTCCCGAGCGTCGATGGTCACGCCGGAGATGTCTTCGGGCGCGCGAGTCTGGTTGGCGAACGCCGGGGCGAAGCTGGCGTTCGCGGCCCCCTGACGCACACCGGCGCCAGATTGACTGGCGCTTTCCGACGAGCACGCGGTGACCAGCACCACAACAGCGAGCGCCAAAGCGGGCTGTTTCATCACACTAAAACTCTCCCATTCGACGAACAAGGTAGTGCGCCCGCGCCGCTGGGCCAGGGGGCGATTTCACTCGCTCCGCCCGCGCTACATGAGCTAGAGTGAGGCAGCTGCCGGAGGGGACGCCGTTGGCGGATGTCTTCATTGCTTACTCGCGGATCGATCGAGACCGCGTCCGGCCGATTGCGGAGAGACTTGGGTCGCTTGGCTATTCCGTCTGGGTGAGCGATGCGCAACGCATCAGTCAAGCCGCGCTGGTCGAGATGGACCAGAATCTCGACGCCAGTCTCGCCGTGCTGGCGATCTGGAGTCAGCACGCGCGCTCCTCCTCTTTGGTTTACGCTCTGGCGAGCCGCGCCCTGGAACAGGGCAAGCTGCTGCAGCTAAAACTGGACGAGAGCACCCCGGCGTTTCCCTACTCCACCTTGCCCTGCGCAGACATGAGCGGGGGACGCAGCGAATGGGGTGCGCTGGAGGATCAACTCGCGCGCCTGGCGCGTGGCGGCGGGGCAGCGCCCGCGGTCGCTGTCGGCGCGCACCCTGGGCTTTTGGCGAGTCCCCCTGCCGCCGGCGCGCCGGTGCGGCTGACGACTGCCGCGACCCTGACTCTAGGCGCCTATGCTGGCGCAGTTTCGGCGGCCTACAATGGCCTCATGTCTCCAGAACAGTTGCGCCTCGCCCTGATGGCGATGGTGGGCGTTGGCGGCGTTTGCGCACTACTCGCGTTGCAACGGCTGCTCGCCGTTTCGCGCGCCGGGGGCTGAGCGGTGCCGGGGTCTCTGCTTCGCGCCTTCGTCAACGGCACACGTCAGGTGCTGATCGTGCAATTGTTCGTCAGCATAGCGGCTGTCGGATTGGCGGGCTGGACGCTGGGCGTGACCAGCGAGCTCATTCTTGAGCGCAACCGGCTGCGAGAGCGCGTTATTCAGCTTGAAGGCGAGATGGGGGCGCGTGGAATCATGGTGCCCCCCACCGTGGTGGTGGACGAAACGTCGCGGCGGCAGACGGCCTACCCTGGCGAAGTCGGCCTCGACCGCGCGCAGCGCGCGGACGCGCCAGACTTCGATCCGCGCCAAGTGTTGTCGCAATTGTTCTCACCGGCGCCGCCCATGCGCGCCATCGTCCTGCACGTGCGTAGCGCGCGCGACGCTGAGGTTGCCCGCGCGCTAGGGGAGGAACTCGGCGAGGCCAGCAAGGCCCAGGTCATCGTGACCGTCATGCCCGCGCGCGATCCACGGCCGAGCGGCTATGCATATTTTGACGGCCGTCAAGGACGCGCTGCGGCGGCCGTGGTCGCCCGCTTCAATGAAATCGCCCGGCAACGCGAAATCGCACCTTGGTCAGCCCAGCTGCGCGGTGAGGCGCTGCCCGCCGCCGGCGAGTACAGCGCTGACCGCACCGACATCGTTCTGCCGGCTTTGCCTGAGCCGCCGCGCCCGCAACCAGAGAGAACCACGCCCCTGCCGGCTTCGTCCACTAGCCCCGAAAGTCCGGGGTGAGATCGCCTTGCTTCCGCCCCGGAAGGAGGCGAGATACCGGTTATATGAGTCTTTCCGACCACCCTGCCGCTGGACTCGACTGGGATCCCAAACGCGCGCTCACCCTCCGCGCGGCGCGCAGCCGCTCGCGGCTGGTGGCGGGCTTGCGCCGCTTTTTTGTCGCCGGCGCTGGCGCCTCGTTCGCGGCAGTGTTTGTTTTCATGGGTCTTTACGCCGTCCAAGGCGGCTTGAGCGCGAGCGCTTACAGCACCACTGAACCGTTGCGGATGATAAACCCCAGGTTCATCGGCCGCACTGAAAAGGGCGGCCCTTATCAATTGTCAGCAGAAATCGCCGAGCGGGCGCCAGGCGACAACCAACCAATCGAACTTGTGGCGCCCGCTTACCGCACGGAGGCAGGCACGATCATGCTTGCGCCGCGCGGGATTTATGACGAACAGGCCGAGACGGTGACATTCGAAGGAGAGGTGCTGTTTTCCGATCGCGGCGGCAACCGCTTCAGCACGCCAAACATGATCGTGGACCTGGAACAGGGCACGCTCACCGGACAAGGTGGCGTTACCGGCGCAGGGCCCCTTGGCGTTCTGCAGGCCGAAAGTTATGAACTCCGTGACAGCGACCGCGCGCTGGTGCTTCGCGGTAAGGTCCAGGGTGAAATTCCCGACCAGCAAGACAGGGAGCCGACGCCATGAGGCCCATCACCGTCGCCACCGCCGCAGGCGTTGCGCTTTGCGCGCTCGCGGCCGCAGCGCCCGCCCACGCCCAGCTCAGCGATAGCGGCGGTCCGGTGGCCTACTCCGCCGACAACCTCGAGTATTTCGACGGTGAGCGCCGGCTGGTGCTCACCGGCGACGTCGACATTGTGCAGGGCGACGCGCGCTTGCGTGCGGATTCAGTGACGCTGTTCTTCGGCGCCTCCGCCAATCCCAATACGCAGGGCCTGGGCGCTGGCGATATTGAGCGCATGATCGCGGTGGGCGAGGTGTACTACGTACGACCCGCGCAATCGGCGCGCGGCGACCGCGCGGTGTACGAAGTGGCTCAAGACGCGGTGACCTTTTCCGGCAATGTCGTGCTCGCCTCCGACAGCGGCCTGCTGCGCTACGAGACCATGACCTTTCGCATCCGTGACCGCACCGCGACACTGCCTCGACAGCCTGGCCAACGCGTCCGCGGCGTATTCGTGCCGCGAGGCGGCCAGCAAAATTCGGGCCAAAGTGGTCAGTGAAGCAGCGCAATTCACGAAATCTTAGCGGCGGCGGGTGGAAATGAGCCCTGAGGGCGCAACACGCCGTTCGGCCGAAACCGAGACCTTGCAATCGGGTCTCGGCGCGGTTCGGATCGCCAAAAGCTATCGCGGCCGCCAGGTGGTGAAAGACGTTTCGCTCTTTCTACGCCGCGGTGAGGTCGTCGGTTTGTTGGGCCCCAACGGAGCAGGTAAAACCACCTGCTTCTATATGATCACGGGGCTCGTGCGCGTGGACCAGGGACAAATCCTTCTCGACGGACAGGATGTCACCACGCTGCCGATGTATCAGCGCGCCCGCTTGGGCGTCGGGTATCTGCCGCAAGAGCCGTCGATTTTCCGTGGTCTCACCGTCGAACAGAACATCATGGCGGTCGTCGAGCTCTCCGAGCGGAATCGCTCGAAGCGGCGCGAGATCGTCGATGGCCTGCTTGCCGAATTGCGCGTCGATCACCTGCGCGACTCGCCCGCTTCCGCCCTTTCGGGCGGCGAGCGCCGCCGGGTCGAGATCGCACGCGCGCTGGCGACGAGGCCATCGTTCATGCTGCTCGACGAACCTTTCGCCGGCATCGACCCTCTCGCCATCAACGACATCCGAGACCTGATCACGTTCCTGAAGCAACGCGGTCTCGGCATTCTGATCACCGACCACAACGTGCGCGAGACGCTCACGATCGTGGACCGCGCCTCGATCATGTTTGACGGCGAAGTGTTGTTCGAGGGCACACCCAGCGAGGTGCTCTCGAACCAAGCCGTCCGCGAAAGGTATCTCGGCCAAGATTTCCATTAGGGGCCGGCAGCCATGCGCATGAGCCCCCGCTTGGAGCTGCGTCAGGGCC
>CAZNTI010000060.1:3752-9065 GCA_964575885.1 uncultured Terricaulis sp. | reverse complement strand
CACGGCTTCACCGATATCGTGCTTCTGGCGGGACATTTGGGCGAGCAGGTGGAGGCGGCCTACCACGGCAAGCCGGTTCGCGAGGCGCGCGTGCGCGTCGTGCGCGAACCTTCGCCCATGGGCACGGCCGGCGCGCTCATGTGCGCCGAAGCGATGCTTGAACCCGCGTTCTTGATGGCGAATGGCGACTCGTTCTTCGACTTTAACCTTCGCGCCCTGACCCAGCGCCCGCTTGGCCCCGCGCTCGCGCGGCTGGCCTTGCGCCACGTTGAGGACGCGTCGCGGTACGGAACCGTGCGGCTCGAGGGCGCGCGAATCACGGCGTTTCTGGAGAAGAATGCGGCCCAGCCCGGGCCTGCGTTGATCAATGGGGGCGTATATCTGCTGTCACGCAACGTCGTCGACCAGATACCCGGCCCCTGTTCGCTCGAAACCGATGTGTTTCCGCAAGCTGCCGCCGCCGGCGCGCTCGAGGGCGCTGAGTTCGACGGTTATTTTCTCGACATCGGCTTGCCTGACACGTTGAGGATCGCTCAGGACGCGGGCGCGCGCTTGTTCGAGCGGCCGCTCGCCATTCTGGACCGCGACGGCGTCCTCAACGTCGACGCCGGCTATACCCACCGCCCGGAACAATTAGTCTGGACGCCAGGTGCGCGCGAGGCGGTGCGCCTACTGAACGACCACGGCTACACCGTGGTAGTGGCGACCAATCAGGCGGGCGTCGCGCGCGGCTTCTACGACGAGGCCGCCGTCGGCGCCTTTCACGCGCATATGCAGGCTGAGCTCTCAGCCGCAGGCGCCCATATCGATGCGTTCTACTATTGCCCGTTTCACGCCGAAGCGGCGCTCGACCGCTACCGCGTCGCTGACCACCCCGATCGCAAGCCCAATCCCGGGATGCTGCTGCGCGCGCTGGAGGAATGGCCCGCCGACCGCACGCGAAGTTTCGTGGTTGGCGACAAGGAGAGCGACGTGATCGCCGCGCAGCGCGCACACCTGCCCGGCTGGCTCTATGAAGGCGGCGACCTGTGCGCTTTCGTCGACCGCATCATCGCGACGCGGGCAGACGCGAGATGATCCAGGAGGTTCCGTTCGCCGCAGTGCGCGCGTGGATGTTCGACCATGCGTTGCCGCTCTGGACCACGGTCGGCATCGATGCGATGCGGCAGGGATTTGTAGAAAAGCTTGACTTCACCGGCCGCCCGCTGGCGAACGCGTTGCACCGCACGCGTGTCGCCGGGAGGCAGCTCTATGTCGCCTCGCACGCCGTCGAATTGGGTTTCACTGCGGCGCAGGAGATGTCGCGCTTCGGCGCGGAGCTGTTGCTGCGGCTCTATGGCGGAACCGAACACGGCTGGCCGCGCACCACAACGCCGCAGGGCGCAGTGCTTGACCCTACGCCCGATCTCTATGACCTCGCTTTCGTCCTGTTTGGGCTCGCTTGGCGCCATCGCATCGCGCGCGAGCCGGAGGCGCTGGCTGGCGCACACCGCGCGCTCGACTTTATCGAGCGCCGGCTCGGCGCGGCGCGCGGCTACTGGCACGAATGGCCGGCCCAGGGCCCGCGCCTGCAAAATCCGCACATGCATTTGCTGGAGGCGTGCCTCGCAGCTTTCGAAGCCTCAGGCGACCAGCGATTCCTGGATACTGCGCGCGCGCTGGTGAGGCTTTTCCAGGAGCGCCTCTTCGACGGCCGCACGCTGGCGGAGTATTTCGACGCCGACTGGAACCGCGCCGACGGCGCGCTTGGTCGCCACGTCGAGCCCGGCCATCAGCTGGAATGGGCGTGGATCCTGGTGCGCTACGGACGTCTGGCGGGCGAATCGACGGCGGCGCTAGCGCAGAGCCTGACCGCCTTCGCCGAGGCGCACGGCCTCGATGCGCAGGGCCGCGTCTGTCAGGCGGTGCGCGACGACGGCGCCCCGCTCGATCCCAGCTCGCGCACCTGGCCCAACACCGAGCGCATCAAGGCCCACCTGGCCCTCTTCGAAGCTGCCGGACGCGATCCGCGCGCCGCCGTGGCGCAATCGGCGCGCGTGCTCCTCGATGGATATTTGGCGACGGATGTCAAAGGGCTTTGGGTCGACCATTTCGACGCCGCAGGCGCCCCGATCGCCGACAGCGTGCCCGCGTCAACCCTCTATCATATCCATCTGGCCTTCGCCGAAATGCTGCGGCTTGAGCCGGCGATCAGGGCGTTGCCGTGACCGGCTTCACGATTGTTGCGCGCCGGCGGGGATGTAATTCGAGGTGAGCTCCGGATTGTAGAGCACGACCGACGTGCCGTCGCGTTCCATCCGGAGCGGCACGTAAGAAAGCCCGCGCATGGCTTCCAGCACCGTCGCGCGCCTGGCCTCCGGCACGTACATAAGCAGAAAGCCGCCACCGCCCGCGCCCAGCAATTTGCCGCCAAGCGCGCCCGCCTTCCGCGCGGCCTCATAGCGCTCGTCGATGGCGGCGTTCGACACCGCCGCCGACAGCGCCCGCTTCGTCATCCAGGCGTGATGCAGCAGATCGCCAAACTCGTCGACCGGGCGGCGGCCATCCATCAGAATGCGCTCACCCTCGTTGACCATCTCGTAGAGCGCTCGCAATTCTCCGGTGCGATCGTTGTACTGCGCAACTTTGGCCTTCTCGACCTCGTCGGCGTAGCGGGTAAACCCGGTAAAAAAGAGCATCATCGAATGCTCGAGTTCCTGCTTGCGCGCCGCCGGCAGCAGGATCGGGCGGACGCTGAACTCGCCCCCGGCCCCGAAGTCGATCCGGTTGAAGCCGCCATAAGCGGCCGCGACCTGATCCTGGCAGCCGACCGTCTCCTTCAGCAGCTGCTGCTCCACGAAAATCGCCTCGCGCGCCAGCATGTGCTTGGAGCACATGCGTTCCTGATTGCCGAAGAAGGCATGCAGCATCGAGACGGTGAACGCCGAGCTTGACCCCAGCCCGGAGCGCGACGGCAGGTCGGCGTTGTAGATGACCTCATAGCCGGTTTCGCCGTCGCCGGCGTAATGGGTCAGCACCGCGCGCACCACTGGATGCTTGATCTCGTCGATCGACTTGACCTCCTCCAGCATCCGCCAGGCGACGCGGTAGTTAAAATCAAACACCGCCGGCAGCCGGCGCAGCTGCACGTAAATGTATTTGTCGATCGTGGTTGACAGCACAGCGCCCGGCTCGGGGCGCTCGAACCAAGTCGGATGATCGGTGCCGCCGCCGAAGAACGAGACCCGCAACGGACTTCTGACGATTATCATCCAGGCCTCGCCTCCTGTGCCGGTGCGGACAAACCCCCGGTGCGGACAAGCTTCAGCAAGTACTGCGCCTAGGCCCTGGAAGCTACAGGGGCGCCCCGCAGCGAACGCGGCGCTGCTTGCAATCTGCCCAAAGCGGCGGCGCCGCACGCGCAAGCACGCGGCGCGAGCATTGCATCGTAGCGCCCCCCGCGCCTAAGGCATCTGCGCCATGACCGACCCCGCCTCCAGGACCGCTGTGCTGATCGCCGCCTACAATGCCGAGGCGAGTCTGGACCGCGCGGTCGCTTCGGTGCTGGCCGCCCCCGAAACCGCGGAAGTCTGCATCGTTGATGACGCCTCGCGCGACGCCACCGCGGCCATCGCCAAGCGCTGGGCGGCGCAGGATTCACGCGTCGCGGCCATCACACTGGCGCAGAATCAGGGCCCGGCGGCGGCAAGAAACCGCGCCATCGAGGCCACCCGTGCGCCGTGGATCACCATTCTCGACGCCGATGACTACATGCTGCCGGGGCGGCTCACGCTGCTGCATGGCCACGCCGCGCAAGCCGATTTCGTAGCCGACGCCCTCATTCGCGTGCCCGACGGCGCGCCGGCGCCGGCAAGCGTAGACGCCGAGTTTGCACCCGCGCCGCTCAGCTTCGAGGATTTCGTGTCGGGAAATTCCGGCAAGCCGGGGCGCCCGCTCGACCTCGGCTTTCTCAAGCCGATGTTTCGCCGCGCCTTCATCGACCGCCACGCGATCCGCTATCGCGAAGATATGCGGCTTGGCGAAGACTATGAATTTTATGCGCGCGCCCTGCTTCTGAACGCGCGCTTCCTGCTTGGCGGGCCGGCTGGATACATCTCGATCGAACGCAAGGGCTCGCTCAGCAAGCATCACGGGGCGCGCGAGTTGCAGGCTCTGCGCGACTGCGACAACGCCCTGGCCCGGGTGCGCGCGCTAGAGCCCGGCGAACGTCGGGCGCTGGATCAGCACTGGCACGGCGTCGACTGCAGGCTGCAATGGGCGGCCTTGGTTGATGCGGTCAAGGCGCGCGACCTGCGCGCCGCCCTCGCCACTTTCCACACGCCGCAAGCGGCCTGGTTTCTGGCCCAACGTCTGGGCGAGCAGGTTTGGGTGCGCGGCCGCGCCGCCCTTGGCGCGGGCAGGCGGCAAGACGCCTGAAGCCACGAGGCACAGCCCGTGCATGGCGGCTTGCGACCGGCGCCAGATGGCGTAAAAGGCGCGAAGGATGGGGTTCAAGAATGACTACGCCAGTTCTGCGCTCGCGCCGGGCGTTGTTGGGGGGCGCGGCAGCCCTTCTCGGAGCAGGACTTGCCGCCGGCTGCGCGACTGCACCGACCGGTGAGATCGCGCTGAGCGACGTCCGCGAGGACTATCGCCTCGGCCCCGGCGACCAGTTGCGCGTCACCGTGTTCAACGAGCCCGAACTCAGCGGCCAGTATCTGGTTGGCTCCCAGGGCACCATCGCCTACCCGCTCGTCGGCGAAGTGCAGGCCGCGGGCCTCACGCTGATTGAATTCACCGAGCGCCTGCAGGTGGCGCTTCAGGAATTCGTCCGCCGCCCAAGCGTCAGCGTCGAAGTGGCCAATTACCGCCCGTTCTTCATTCTGGGCGAGGTGCAGCGGCCCGGCACCTATCCTTACTCCGCAAGCCTCACCGTGCTGAACGCGGTGGCGACCGCCGGCGGCTTCACCTACCGGGCGAACCGCGGGCGCGTGTTCATTCGCCGCGCCAACGAAACCGAGGAACGCGCCTATCCCCTCGACATCGACACGCCCGTGCTGCCGGGCGACACGATCCGCATAGGCGAGCGCTTCTTCTGAGCCGCTTTGACGCATAGTGCGCCAAATTTGCACGGCGCCGAGCGTGCATGCGGCTTTGCAGACGACACCCCCCAGATGTCGTGCTAGTTAACAAATGGTTGCGATGGCGCTTGCCGTCGAAAGCAGATTGAGCGGTAGGTTACATGACCTCGATCAACTCCGAAGCCTCGGCTGGCGGCCCTCCCGGCTACCCCTCCTCGGCCAACGCGCCGCAGGGCCTGGCGGAGTTGTTCGG
>CAZNTI010000060.1:0-3742 GCA_964575885.1 uncultured Terricaulis sp. | reverse complement strand
CATCACCGCGGCGCTGCAGATGATGAAGCGGCGCTTCCTGATTATGGCTGTGGTCGGCCTTGCCGCGACCGTCGCGGTGGCCAGCTTCCTGATGATGCGGACCCCGGTCTACAGCGCCACCGCGCTGGTCATCATCAACCCGCGCCAGGAGCGCGTGCTCAATTCGCAGGAAGTGATCGGGGCGCTGCCGCGCGATTCCTCGGCCATCGACTCCGAAATCGAATTGCTGCGCTCGCCGGCGCTGATGAACGAGCTGGCCGCAGCGCTCGGCATGCTTGGCGGCGAGGGCGGCTTGAGCAGCGACAACATCGCCAGCGGGCTCTCCAACGCAATCCAGGTGCGGCGCCGCGGCCTGACCTACGTGATTGAGATCTCGGCCACCTCGACCGAAGCCGCGCGCGCGCAGCTGATCGCCAACACCTATGCCGACGTCTATATCGCGAGCCAGGTCAACCAGCGCGTCGACACCGCCCAGCGCGCCAATTCCTGGCTGTCGCGGCGGCTCGCCGAGCTGCGCGAGCAGGTGGAGGCCAAGGAATCCGCAGTCGAGGCGTTCCGCGCCGAATCCGGGCTGATCTCGGCGCAGGGCAGCCCGCTCGAAGAAACCCAGATCACCAACGTTCAAACCCAGGTGTTGCAAGCGCGCGCCGACCTCGCCGAGCGCGAGGCGCGGTATCGCCAGCTGCAGGAACTGCGCAACACGGGCGCCTCGCTGGAAACCATCGGCAACGCCATCAACTCGGCCACCGTCCAGCAGCTGCGCACGCGCGAAGCCGAAATCGCGCAACGGCAGTCGGAGCTCGAGCTGCGCTACCTTGAAACGCACCCGGCGGTGCAATCGGTTCGCGCCGAGCGCCAGGATGTCGAATCTCAAATTCAGCGCGAGATTCATCGGATTTCGATCAACCTCGGCAACGAAGTGGCGGTCGCGCGTGCGCGCCTGCAAACGCTAGAGGACTCGCTGCGCGACGCCACCGGCACATTGTCGGCCACGTCTGCGGAAAGCGTGCGCCTGCGCGAACTGGAGCGCGAGGCGGCGGCCAGCCGCGAGGTCTACGAAAGCTACCTGCAGCGCTACCAGGAAATCGCCGACCAGGATCAGCTCAACACCTCAGACGCGCGCTTGCTGGCTTATGCCTCGCAGCCGGTCTCGCCGGCTTGGCCCAAGCTGCGGATTTCGCTGGCGCTCGCCATCGCGGTCGGGCTGATGCTGGGCCTCGGCGCTGGCGTTCTGGCCGAGATCTTCGATCAGTCCGTCAAGAACGCCGATGAACTGGAATCGAAGGTCGGCTACCCCGCGATCGCCTCGATCCCCACCATCTCCAAGCGCATGATGCGCCAGATGCCGCCGTCGGAACGCCACCCCTCGGGCTATCTGGTCGGGCGTCCGATGTCGGCCTTTACCGAAGCGCTGCGCGTGCTGCGGACGGTCATCGTCTATTCCAAGCTCGATTTCTCGGTGAAGGTCGTGGCCATCACCTCGGCGCTTCCCGACGAGGGCAAAACCACCATTTCCATGTGCCTGGCGCGGGTGGCGGCGATGTCAGGCCAACGCGTCGTCGTCGTGGACTGCGACCTGCGCAAGCAATCGATCAGCGACGTCATCGACCTGGAGAGCGACCAAGGCATTCTTCAGGTGCTCGCCGGCGAAGCCACCTGGCAGCAGGCCATCGTCAATGACCCGAACTCCGACGCCCACGTGCTGCCGGTGGCGGCGTCGGGCTTCACCCCCCGCGACGTGTTCGGCTCCGACGCCATGTCGCGCCTGATCGGCGATCTGCGCGCGCATTATGATCTGGTGATCCTCGACTGCGCGCCGATCCTGGCCGTCGCCGAGACCCGCGTGCTGGTGGCGCAGGCCGACACCACCGTCATCGTCGCGCGCGCGGGGCGTTCGGCCATCGGCGCGGTGCGCACCGCGGTCGCCCAAACCGAAGGCGCCGGCGGCAAGGTGTTGGGCATCGCTCTCAATTGCGTGTTGCCGCATTGGCAGTCCTACGCGGACTCGCTCTATTTTTATCAGTCGAAGTCCTATTACAGCGTGTCGTGACGGCGCGCGATCGCCGCGGCGATCGCATCCGCCAGCGCATCTCCCGCCGACGGCGCATGCGCGCGCTCAAGATAGGCGCGCCCGCGCGCGGCCAGCATCGCTTTCAGACGCGGGCGGGTCCGCAAGGCCAGCGCCACGCTGAGAACAGCTTTGGCGTCGATGCCGACCATCACGTCGCGATTGGCGCGCGCACTCAATCCTTCAAGCGCTTTCGGCGTCGCCACCACGGGACAGCCTAGCGCCATGCCGTCCAGCACCTTGAGCTTAACGCCCGAGCCTCCCGCTACCGGCGCCAGAAACACGCCCGCCCCCGCGAGATCGCCGAGATCGGCGATGCGGCCGAGAAACTTTATGTGCTGCGTCCCCACCCGCTCCGGCAACTCGGGCGCGTGATCGCCGACCGCTTCGACAACCGCGCCCTCCGGCCACGCGCCAGAATCGGCCAGCGCCGCCGCCGCTTCGGCGAGCGCCCGCAGCATGGCGATGTTTTCGGCGTAATGCATGTTGCCCAGAAAGATGAGGCGCGCGCCCGGCGGCGGGGTATCGGCGCGCGGGGCTATCAGCGGCGGAATGACCAGCACGCGCGCGCCCGCCGCCCGCATCGCTTCGCCCTCGCGGTTGGACACCACCAGCGCGACATCGGCGCGCGCGTAGAGCGCCTGCTCGTACGCAGCGCAACGGCGCGCCTCCCAAGCCAGCAGCGGCCGCGACGCCACACGCGCCAGCCGCGCCAGCACCCCGACTTGTCCAGCCAGGAAACCCATGACGTCATAGCCCTTGGCTGAAGCCGCCTGCCGGTAGCGCTGGGACAGCAAGTCGTCATAGTCAAGCACAAGCGCTGCGCCGCCTGGCATCCGTTCGGCAAACGGCGCTAACCGGATCATGTCGACATAGAGCGCCGCCGCCTTCGTCTCGGCCATGAGCGCCTCAATGGCGCGCCGCGAAGCGGCGCTGTAATAGAGCCAAGTCTGCAGCGGTTTACCCCACAGGCGCACCGCGTTGGCGAGCGCCGCAAGCGGACTGGCGAGCGGCAGAAAAGTAATGCCCTCGTCGATCGCCGCACCCACCGGCTTTCCGAACGCGACCAGCCGCACATCGAAGCTGCGCCGCACCTGCGCAATGCGCTGCGGCAGTGTGAACCCGCGCCCGCTCTTGTGCGCGTAGGGGTGGCGGGTCAGGAGCATGACGACGACCGGCCGGCTCATGCGGGCCCCGCTTGCGGCCTTGGCCCCAGAGCCGCCGCCAGCACGCCGCGCAACTCATCCTCCGGCTGCACGAACACCTCCCGCGGCTGCGCCAGCAGGCGCGCTCTCGCTGCAGCGACGCGCCCGCCGTCCAAGGTCTCGATCAGGGCCGGCAGCGTCGCCTCAAGCGGCTCAGCCAAAGTGAACCCCACCCCATGGCGTTCGATCCAACGCCCGGTCTCACAATCGGCTGGCGCAATCGGGGGCGCGCCATAATAGCCGCCTTCGTAAAGGCGATTGGGCAGCAGCCATTTGGAATTGGCGTCGGGATCGAAGAAGTCCCCGGCCCAGACCACATCCACCTCGCGGTAGATAGCGGCAAGATCGTCGGGCCACACGTACCTGCCGGCGAAGCTCACGTTGTCCAAACCTTCGAGCCGCGCTTCGAAATCGACGATCTCCGCGCGCGCCGGCGCACCGCGAAAGTTCAGTGCCACCCGATCTGGGT
>CAZNTI010000059.1:0-9156 GCA_964575885.1 uncultured Terricaulis sp. | reverse complement strand
ATTCCCGCTCGGCCTCACCACCATCACCTATGAAGCCAGCGACGCCGCTGGCAACGCCACGCAGGCAAGCTTCACCGTCACCGTCAGCGATGGCGAAGCCCCAGTTTTTGTCAATTTCCCCAGCAACATCGTTATTGATGTCGACTACCCCGCCAGCAGCGCGGTCGCGAGTTGGACAGCGCCTGGCGTTGCGGACAACGCTCCCGGCGCCACTGTCACGCAGGTCGCTGGCCCAGCGTCAGGGGCGACATTCGGCCTGGGCGACACCACGATCACCTATCGCGCCGAAGACAGCACCGGAAACATTGTTGATCGGAGCTTTACTGTCACAGTGCGCCAATCCGCGCCCGGGCAAGTCCGCCTCGTCGTGCAGTCGGGCAGCGACGGGACATTCCTTTTCAACTCGCCCGAGCCCTCCCTGAACGTGTCAGTAGCCAGTGTAGACGGCGACGGCAGTGTCACCGTGCCGGTTCGCGCGTGCGTGATCGATCTAGATTTCGTCACACCAGAAGGCTTCGGGATCGTAAGCGCCAGCTGCGACGACCCAGACAGTTCGCTGAGCCCGCAGAGCAAAGCGGGCACGATTGCGGTGGAGTCGAACGGCACCGTGACTTGCACGTTGGTCGCAGTTGACTCGCGCGGCGACACCACCCGCTTGGTAGGCGCATTTTTGGGCGCCCGCGCCCAGCTCATTATGCAAAATATCCCCGACGCAGATCGCCGCATCGATCGGCTGCGGGGTAGCGATCGCGCGGCGGGCGGCGTCTCCGGCTTCGGCGTCAATGCACTGCGCGAACAGCTGCCATTCGGGCTGTCACTGGGCGCCGATCATGCCGACTTCTCGTTCAGCCTCGCGGGCATGCGCGCGCGCAACAGTGCGGCGCCGGCCGGGCGCAGCGAGCCGCGACGCTGGGGCGATCAGAACGCTGACGCGGCGTGGAACGCCCATACGTATGGCTACGACTATCGGGGCTTCGGCGCGCTCGAGAACGAGGCGCGCGCCCCTGCCAAAGCCGCGACGGCGCCCGACACCGACGCCGCACCGCGCGCCAACGCGCGCGGCGATCTGCCCTCAGGGGTGGCGCAGCCGTTCGACCTCTGGGTCGAGGGCGCTTACGCACAATTCGACACCTCGATCGGCGACGGCGACTTCTTCATGCTGACCGTCGGGGCCGACTACATCACCAATCCAAAGCTGCTGCTCGGCTTGTCCGTTCAGCTTGATTGGACCGATATGGGCGGCCCGATCGCGGACAGTTCGGTTGCAGGCTCGGGCTACTTGATCGGCCCGTACATGACCGCGCGACTGAGCGAGCGGCTCTATTTCGACGGCCAGCTCGCGATCGGGCGTTCCTTCAACGAGGTCAATCCCTATGGCGTCTACACTGACGACGCCAACGCTGGGCGCACATACGCTAGCGCAGCTCTGATCGGCGATTTCGGCGAGGGGCCATGGACGTTCCGGCCGGAAGGGCGGCTTTCATTCTTCCGTGAAGAGATGGAGTCCTATGTCGACAGCATCGGCGTGACCATTCCGTCGCTGGACGTCGAGGTCGGCAGCTTTGAGTTCTCGCCCGGCGTGAGCTATCGCTACGAGATGTCCGATCATTCTGTGTTCGAGCCGTTCGCGCGCGTGGAGGGCATCTGGACGTTCAGCCAAAAGAACGCCGCTGCATTCGCGCTGGGCAATGACGGACTCATAGATGAAGGCGTGCGCGGCCGCGTCGAGGGCGGCTTCCAATTCGTCCGCGAGGGCGGGATGCAGCTGTCGGCTTCTGGCTTCTATGACGGCCTTGGCGAAGAAGACTTCTCCTCCTGGGGCGCGCAATTGCGCATGTCCTGGAGCTTCGATCCCAACTGACACGATCGCCGCCCGCAATGGCGGTGGTTGCCTGCCGTCCGCCCCCCGCAACGACAAGGACGCTCGTTCGCGCCCACCGAACCTGACCCAGCTGCAAAGCATCCCCGGGCAATGGTAGAGCCCGCTCTCGAAATCGAACCGGCGCACGGTGAAGCGAAACGGATTGCCCGACAGCGGCGCGTCGCTTTAGGGGATGATGAACAAGCGATTCCCGAGTGCTGCACGCCAACACCGTGCCGCCTCTGACCACCTGTTGCTCGGAATAGCGCCGTGAAGTCCGCCGATTGCGGCGGGCGCGCCGATCACCGCCTGCGCACGAGAAATGGGTGGTGGTGTGGGCAGTCGTAGGCGAACCGGTATCTGCCGACAATTCCCTGCTTTCTCTATGTTTACAGGGAAATTCGCGCAATTTCGCCATTGCGGGGGATGCCCTTGGCGCCGCAAACCCGCGAAAACACGGGAGATTGCAGCAACCGCCGGCTAAATTCCCTGGACTAAGAAACAGGGAACCTGCGCCAATGAAGCAGGGAATACATAGTGTGCATGCAGGGCGGGTCGTCGAGCCCTCCTCCTACGCGCTCCCCCTACTGAACTTGAGTTCACCCCAACGATCGAGTAAGTATTGTTAGTCCGCAGAGGTCGCGGCCCCGCAGGCCCCGAAGCCATGGCGCTTTGGAACGCGGGTGCCAGTGTCTGCATGCAGCCGGTTGAGGCTGCAGGACCAAGGTCCGGCATGGTCCGGGCTGCCATGGGCGTGAGGCCTGTAGGCGCTTGTTTCACCCAAAGCTGCAAGCCCGGGATTTCGGCGCTGGTCTGTCGTGCGTGATGCGCGCGGATACGCAAAAGCCCTGATCGCGAGCACTGCATGGGCAGTGCGGCTGTTCTTTTACATTTTTGTACAGGAGCAGTCAGATGACTGTTACGCAGTTGGAGCGCGCGCCCGTGCGTGCGCTTAAACCTTATGCGTCGAACGCGCGCACGCACGCGAAGCGCCAGATCGAGCAGATCGCGCGCTCGATCAAGCGCTTCGGCTTCACCAATCCGATCCTGGTCGATGACGCCTGCGGGGTCATCGCCGGGCATGGGCGCCTGGAAGCCGCCAAGCTCATAGGCCTTGAGGACGTGCCCGTGGTGCGGCTGTCGCATTTGAGCGAGGCCGACAAACGCGCTTACATCCTCGCCGACAACCGGCTCGCCAAGAAAGCTGGCTGGGATAAAGCGACCCTGGCGCTTGAACTCAAGGGTCTGCTCGATCTCGGCTACGAGGTCGAGCTGACCGGGTTCGAGTTGGCCGAGATCGATATGATCCTGGACGAGGCCGCTGACGCCGACCCTCAAGGCTCTGGCCCCGAGGATGATGTCCCTGCCCTGGCCTCCGCCGCGGTGACGCGGCTGGGCGATGTGTGGGTGCTGGGCCGGCATCGGCTCATGTGCGGCGACGCGCGCGACGCCGGCGTCTACCAGGCGCTGATGGCCGGCGAGAGCGCCGATCTCATCTTCACCGATCCTCCGTACAATGTGCCGATCAGCGGGCATGTGCGGACCGATGACAGCCACCGCGAATTCGTGATGGCGTCAGGTGAGCTGAGTGAGGCTGACTTCCAGGCCTTCCTGGAAGCCACGCTCGGCCAAGCCGCTCTCTCCTGCCGCGACGGCGCCATCGCCTTCGTGTGCATGGACTGGCGGCATATGGGCGAGCTGATCGCTGCGGGTGAGCGGGTGTTCGGCGCGCTCAAAAATCTCTGTGTCTGGGCCAAGACGAACGCCGGCATGGGTTCGTTTTATCGCAGCCAGCATGAATTGGTGTTCGTGTACCGGGTCGGCGACGGCGCGCATCTGAACACCTTCGAGCTGGGCCAGCATGGGCGCTACCGCACCAATGTCTGGTCTTACCCGGGCGCCAACGCGTTCTCGGCTGCCCGCGATGAAGTGCTCGCGCTTCATCCCACGGTGAAGCCGGTCGCCTTGATCGCCGACGCCATCAAGGACGTCTCCAAGCGCAATCAGATCGTGCTCGATCCCTTTGCGGGGTCGGGTTCGACCCTGATCGCGGCGGAGGCCTGCGGGCGGCGTCGTGGCGGTGCGTCGGCCGTCGGTCTCGGTTGAGGATTGGCAGAAGGAGTTTGGCGGTCAACGCCTGCCTCTTGATCCGCTCGTCGGCCTACCCGGCATCGATCCTGCGCTGATGAAGCGCAAGCAAACCCCTGAAGACGACTAAAGCTTAGACGCTGGCGGTTCGCGAAAGCGAGCCGCAAGCGCTTTGTCGCGTCTATTCAATCAACACGCTCGGCTTTAAGCTAAGCGCCTTGATCGGCAGCAACTGGCGCTTGCCGCCGCGCAAGACGCGCGATCGCTGACAATCGCCTCCGCTCGACGACGAGCCATCGGTTGGCGCGCCTTGATAGCCGACATTGGCGCAGTCTTGGGTCCACTCCGTGAGGTTGCCTTGGAGGTCGTGCAGGCCGAACGCGTTCGGCGGGTAGTTGCCAACAGCGACAGCGCCCCGGCTGCGTTCGCTAGATTTGAATCATCTGTGATGATCGCGGAGCCGTGTCTCCGGGCAGGTTCGTTCCGGCGCGCGCCGCTGCCCTCTTCCATCAGGACGAAACCAAGAAACTCCGCCGGTTCGCGTGTGCTTGCAGTGAAGGTCTTGCGCGGATGAAGTGAAGCCGGTGCTTGCACACGGACGTTGCGTCAGCCCCTTTTAAGGTCTCACCGTTAAACGTAATGGTCTCATCACTCGAAACCGTCGCATTCACTTCTTGATTGTACTTCCCCCCTGGAAGCACCCAAGCCCACCGCGGGGGCCCGCTGCAAAAATGCTGCACGCACCGATGGTTCTCGTGCCGCTCGGACCGCTATATCATCGCATTGCTATCGGAAAGGGCGCTGCACCTCGCGGTGCCCGATTTCTATAACCCAACGAGCCTCGAGTCGATTGTTCGGCGCGGATAAGAAATCTCAAGACGGGAAACGCCAGTGCGCTGCGCAGTAGGTGGTCGAAGCTGCCTTTGGATACTTCCTATACACCTCCTACATTTGCGTGCCGTCACGAGACGATGAGGACGCCGCCACTGCGAAGTGCATAGCGTCCCGGCGCCATGACCTCTCGCTCGGCGTGCGCGGCGATTGTGACGCCAGCCGGCGCGTCCAGCTGAGCAAGCACGACACGCCCCTCTAGCGTGACACGCGAATTACCTGTGGCGTTCCAACGGCTGTCAGCGTCAAAGGATAGCGTCGCGCCAGCAATCACACCGCAGACGGTTGAGCTCGCGAGCGCAATTCTCATTGTGCGCTGAGTGTCCTCGTGGGCGCTTGACGCTTAATGTGGTGCTCTCGTTCGCCCAGTTTGAGCGCGAGGTCACTGGCGAGCGCATTCGCGACAAGTTCGCCGCGTCCAAAGCCAAGGGGATGTGGATGGGCGGGGCGCCGCCGCTCGGCTACGACATCAAAGAGCGGCGCCTGATCGTCAACGAAGCGGAAGCGGAGGCCGTTCGCCTCATCTTTCGACGGTTCCTCGACACCGGATCGGTCCACGCTCTTAAGGCAGATCTCAACGCCAAAGGCGTCACTTCTAAGCTCTGGACCACTGCGGCAGGCGTACGGCGCGGTGGTTGCGCGTTCTCGAGCGGGGCGCTCTACGATCTGTTGGGCAACGCCACCTATCGCGGTCAGGTCACACACAAGGGCCGCGTCTTTGCCGGCCAGCATGATCGCATCGTCGATGACGATCTTTGGGACCGCGTTCAGGCGCTGCGCACTCGCAACGCCAAGCAGCCCAGGCGGTTGGCGTCAGGCGCCAAACTGATCGGCAAGGCGTTCGACGATCGCGGCAACGCCATGTCGCCGACCAGCGTGCACAAGCGTGCAAGGCGCTATCACTATTACGTCTCAACCGCCCTCACCTGCGGGCGCGTACAAGATGTCGGCAGCATCGGCCGCGTGCCCATGGCGGCGCTCGAAGCCGCCATCGTCGCCGAGATCACGCCCTTGCTTACACAAAACTGGCTGGTGGATCGACCAGCCGCGTCACGGGCTCTGGCGGCGCTTCAGAAGGTCGTGATCTCCGGCCGCGCGCTGACCCTGGACATGACGACCGATGCGATTGCGGTGGATGCGGCCCCCGACGCCGACCGATCTGAGGAGCGCGTGCTGGTGGTGCGTCCGATCTGCTTCGCCAAGCCACGCAATTCGACGACGCTCATTCTTGCTGGCGGCACACGCGACGCAACCAAGCTTGATCGCGCCTTGATCCGCGCCCTCGCGCGCGACCACGCTTGGACCCGAAAGCTTGAAACGGGAAATGTGCGCTCCGTCGCCGCGCTCGCCAGAGATGAGAAGCTCTGCCCGATCTACACGCGCAGCATTCTGCCTCTGGCTTTCCTCGCGCCTGACCTTACCGAACGGATCCTGCAAGGACGTCAGCCTCGGACCCTGACGCTAACCGCCCTGCTCGCGGAGCCTTTGCCGCTTGATTGGGCGGGCCAACGCGCCCGCTTCGCCGCCTTCATCTAGCAGCCGACTGCACGAGCGGAACGCCCGCTGCGGCCAAGTGTACGTATTCGACTGTACGTCTTCGACAGTGTTCACGCGGTGCGAAGACAGGGGTCTGAGGTTTGCGCGCGTCAGCCCTCGCAGGCGGGAAATCCAATCGAAAACCCGAGGCCGCCGCAGCCACGCGCAGCATCGCGGCGCCCATATCTTAGGTTTCCAAATTGCGCCTGGAGACAACCGCCATTCGCGCGCGCTGCGAGCGCCGCGCGGCACCCGTTTTGCGCGTCTCCGCCCTCACATTCGAGGGCATTGTCGCGCCCTATCAACGCTTGCACGAGCCCCTCAACCCTCTGATATAGAACAGGAAAAGAGTGGTGGACCCGAGGGGAGTCGAACCCCTGACCTCCGCATTGCGAACGCGGCGCTCTACCAGCTGAGCTACGAGCCCATCCAGCGCCTCCCGGCGCCTTGGCGCGCGGCAGGATGGACAGAGCGCGCGGTATAGGCCCCCGCCAAATCCGCCGTCAAGGCGGCGCCCGTCCGGGCGCTTGCGTGGAAGCCGCAATCGGCCCTAAGACCCCGGCGATGGATACTGGTCTTTTGGGCATCTTCTTCGAGCTGGTCCGCGTGGTGTTGCGGCTCTTCTCGATCGTTCTGATCGTTTACGTTGTGATTTCCTGGCTCTACGCGTTCGACATCGTCGACCGCCGCAATGCTTTCGTCCGCTCCACCTGGGAGTTCTGCCGCCGCTTGACCGACCCGGTGCTGGCCCCCCTGCGCCGGCTGATCCCGCCGGTCGCCAATGTCGACCTGTCGGTGATGGTGCTGCTGTTGCTGGTCTGGCTGGTGGGCGAGCGGCTCACCTACTGGCTGGAGGGCCTTCTGCGCGGGGGGCCGGTGCTCTGAGCGCACGCGTCATCGACGGCAAAGCCATTGCGGCGGGTCTGCGCGCCGAGGTCGCCGCCGCCGCGCGTGCGCTGCCTGGCCAGCCGGCGCTGGCGGTAGTGCTGGTGGGCGACGACCCGGCCAGCCACGTCTACGTGCGCAACAAGGGCAAAGCGACAGAGGCGTCGGGCATGCGCTCGCTGGAGATCCGCCTGCCTGCCGACACCGGCCAGGGTGAGCTTGTTAGACAGGTCGCTCAGCTGTCCGCCGATCCCGAGATAGACGGCATCCTGGTGCAGTTGCCGCTCCCGAAGCATTTAGACGAAGCTGCAGTACTTTCTGCGCTCGATCCATTGAAGGACGTGGATGGCCTCACTGAGGCCAGCGCCGGCAAGCTGATGTTGGGCAAGCCGGGCTTGCGCCCCTGCACGCCGGTGGGCTGCGTGATGCTGGCCCAAGGCGAGCGGCCCGATCTTTCCGGCGCCAACGTTGTGGTGATCGGGCGTTCGATCCTGGTCGGCAAGCCGGCGGCGCTGCTGTTTCTTGAGCAGAACGCGACGGTGACTTTGGCCCATTCCAGAACACGCGACCTGCGCATGCTCTGCCGCGGCGCGGATGTTCTCGTGGCCGCCGTTGGCCGGCCTGAAATGGTGCGCGGCGACTGGGTGCGTCCTGGCGCAATCGTCATCGATGTCGGCATCAATCGCGTGGACGCGCCCGACAAGGGCGAGGGCAAGACCAAGATCGTCGGCGACGTGAACTATGCCGAAGCCGCCAGCGTCGCCGCAGCGATCACGCCGGCGCCGGGAGGCGTGGGGCCAATGACGATCGCCTGCCTGCTCCGCAACACGGTATTGGCGGCTTGTGCGCGCCGCGGCTGGGCAATCCCGGCGGGGTTCAGCTGACGACGCGGCCGGCGAACACGCGTTCGCGCAGCAAAGGCGCGCCAAGCCAGTAGCTGAGTTCCGCCGGAGACTGCACATCCCAGATAGCCAGATCGGCGGCCTTGCCAAGCTCGAGCGTGCCGACCTCGTCCTGCAGCCCTAATGCGCTCCCGGCTTCGCGGGTCATCCCCGCCAGCGCCTCTTCCGGCGTCAGACGGAACAGCGTGCACGCCATGTTCATCGCGGCGAGCGGCGAGGTCAACGGCGAGGTGCCGGGGTTGCAGTCGGTGGCCACCGCAAGCGGTACGCCTGCCGCGCGCAACGCTTCGATCGGCGGCAATTGCGTCTCCCGCAGAAAATAAAACGCGCCCGGAAGCAGCACAGCGACCGTGCCGGCCTGCGCCATTGCGGCAACGCCGGCGTTATCGAGATACTCCAGGTGATCAGCCGAAAGCGCGTGATAGCGAGCCGCGAGCGCGGCGCCCTGCTGATTTGACAGCTGCTCGGCGTGCAGCCTCACATCGAACCCGTTCGCGCGCGCGGCAGCGAAAACATAATCCACTTCATCGATACTAAAGCCGATGGTCTCGCAGAAGGCGTCGACAGCATCGGCTGCGCATGCTGCTGCGATCGCGGGGATCATCACATCCGCCACCAACTGCACATAGGCCGCGCGGTCCTCCCTGAACTCGGGCGGCAGCGCGTGCAGCGCCAGGAAGGTGCGCTTCAACCGGACGCCACAAGCCACAAGCGCGGCTGCGGCCTCGAGCATTTTCAGTTCGGTTTCGAGGTCCAGCCCGTAGCCGGACTTGATCTCCACCGTGGTGACACCCTCGCGCGTGAGGCCCGCGAGCCGCTGGGCGGCGCTCGCTTTCAGCTCTTGCAGCGACGCGGTGCGAGTCGCTGCAACCGTCGCCGCAATGCCACCGCCGGCACGCTCAATTTCCTCGTAGCTTGCTCCGCTCAGACGTTGTTCGAACTCTCGCGCGCGATCGCCGCCGAACACCAGGTGGGTATGGCAATCGACCAGGC
>CAZNTI010000058.1:0-9184 GCA_964575885.1 uncultured Terricaulis sp. | reverse complement strand
ACAAACCTGCTACGAGGGCGACCGCAGACGGCGTCACCCCTGGGGCTATGGCTGCAGCGCCTGCCCGTCGTGCGACCTGCGCGCCAAGGGCTGGGCCGCGTGGACCGCAGCGCCATGACTTATGCCGTCAAGGAGATGTTCTACACCTTGCAGGGGGAGGGTGCGCGCGCCGGCCGACCGGCCGTGTTCGTGCGCTTCGCCGGCTGCAACCTGTGGAGCGGCCGCGAGGCTGACCGCGCCAGCGCCATCTGTCGCTTCTGCGACACCGAGTTCGTCGGCGCCGACGGCGACGGCGGCGGCAAGTTCGAGACCGCGGGCGCGCTCGCGGGCGCTGCGGCGGCGCTCTGGCCTGGCGCCGGCGCCCCTTACGTGGTCTGCACCGGCGGCGAGCCGCTGTTGCAACTCGACACGCCGCTCATCAATGCGCTGCACGAAGCCGGTTTCGAAGTTGCGGTGGAAACTAACGGCACGATTGCCGCTCCGCTCGGGCTCGACTGGGTTTGCGTCAGCCCGAAGGCGGGCGCCGAACTTGTACAGGTTGCCGGCGACGAGCTGAAACTGGTGTATCCGCAGCCGGGGGCAGCGCCCGAGCGCTACGCCGCACTAGAGTTCGAGCATTTTTTTCTGCAGCCCATGGACAGCGCGGATCGCGCGTCAAACACTGCGGACGCGACCGCTTATTGCCTGAAGCATCCACGCTGGCGTCTGAGCCTGCAAACGCACAAGCTGCTCGGCTTGCGCTAGCTTGCCCGGCTCATGGGGTCGTGTTTTCGAGCTAGGCCGCCCAGGGCGGGTGGGGAGGCGGCGAGGGGTGGGGAGGCCGCGCCGCCCTGGGCGTAACGTGAATGGGTCCGTTCAACCGCCGCTCGCTTGGGCGGCGACATAGGCGTCGGCGACCTTGTTGGCGAACTGGCGGATGGCGCGATGCGCCTCGGTCCAGGTCGTCGGCGGCCCGACCAAGTCGAACAGATCGTGATTATAGCGCCGGTGCGTCACCTCGCTGATCACCGCGCCATCAGCGCCGCGCAGCACCGCGCGCAGCTCGGCGCCGCCGATCGACACCGAGCGGATCGAGTCGAGGCCCGGCTGGTCGGACAATTGCTGCAGCGTCGGCCGGTTGGGATCGGCGTCGACGATGGCGATATCGATGGTGATCGGCGCGGCGTCAGTCAGCGTCGCCCCGCGGCGGGCGAGCGCCGCGGCGACCGCGTCGCGGACTTCCTGGCGCAGGTACTCGCCCTCGCGCACGCCGAGCTCGTCCTCAAGCTCGGTTTGGAATTCCGGGGAATAGGCGATGGGCGCGATCGCCACCGGGCCTGCGAACGCGGACGGCGCGAAAGCGAGCGCGCACAAAGACAAAGTTGCGGCGAAACGCATCTGAGTCACCTCCAGTTTCGTCGCGATAGTGCCCATATTCGCGTCCGCGCGCCATTCACGTTCGCGTGCGGCGGCGCGGTCCACGCTCAGCGGCTGCGGTCGTCATCGTCTTCGTCATCGTCGTCATCGTCGCCATCGGGGATAACCGCCCCCACCACGGCGCCGGTGGTTTTGACGCCCGCCTCCACGACGTCGCCAGCGGCGCCAATCGCCGCGCCGGCGAGACATGAACACAGGGTCGCTGCGAACATCATTGCCGCCGCCAAACGCAACATCGGTTGGTCTCCGCCGCTTCCAGGTGACAAGCTTTGCGCCGGCCGCCTGCCGACTGCAACCAGGCTCGGCAGCGCTTACGCACTCAGGCGCATGTCGTCGATCTCGATGGTGTCGAAGCCCGCCGCAACGTCGTCGCCGCGCCGGAACGGCCCGGCATAGCCGGCCGCCTCGCCGCGCCGCCGATCCGGCCCGAAGAAGCTCTCGCTGCGCACGAACATCCGGTCGTCGGTCAGCGCGCTGGCGACTCGATCGAAGAGCATGCGGGTGCTGATGGGCTTTCTCAGAAACCCGGAAACCCCGGCGTCGCGGGCCGCCGCAACCCTCGAGGCCTCGGTGTGAGCGGTCAGCATGACGATCGGGATGAACGGATTGGGGCTGTCGGGATCGAGCCGCAGCCGGCGTGTGAGGCTCAACCCGTCGTCAGGCGTCATCTTCCAGTCAACGAGCACAAGATCGGCCCCGCGCAGGCGCAGCACCATCATGGCCTCATGCGATCCCGCCGCCTCAAGCACGTTGGAAATGCCTGCGGCGCGCAGAAGATGGCGCAGCAACTCGCGCATGCGCTCGTTGTCGTCCACCACCAGCAGCCTAACATCGCCAAGCGACGCCATGATTTTCCGTCAGCCTCCAAGATTTTAGGAAGACTGGCAAAAGCAAACGTCCAGTTAAGCTTGCACCCGAGGGCGTGGCTGTAGTCGTAGTTATTTATGCTGTACTGACGCTATACTGCAACCTTAGGGTGCATCCACCAGCACGATTTCCGTGTCGTCAGCCGCTTCGATGCGGATTTCGGCTTCATCGCGGATGGCGGCGCCGTCGCGTGGGCCAAGTTCGACGCCATTGACGGACGCCCGCCCCTTCGCGAGCGCGAGGTAGGCAAAGCGTCCTGGCTCGAGCGGATAGGCGACGTTTTGGCCCTTTTCCAGGGTTGCAGCGAGCACGCGTGCGTCCTGGCGGATCGGCAGCGCGCCTTGGGCCTGATCGTCGGCGAAGCCCGAAGCCAAAGTCACGAGCGCGCCGGCGCGCTCGGCCTTGGGGAACTTTGCTGCGCCCCAATAAGGTTTGCCGCCACGCTCCTTCGGCACGATCCAGATCTGGTAAAGCGTAGTGGCCTCGTCCTCGAGATTGTACTCGGCGTGGGTGACGCCGCCGCCGGCGCTCATCACCTGCACGTCGCCGGCTTCGGTGCGGCCCTTGTTGCCCATCGAGTCCTGGTGCGTGATCGCCCCGGAGCGCACATAGGTGATGATCTCCATGTCGCTGTGAGGGTGGGGCGGAAATCCGGTCTTCGCTTGGATGGTGTCGTCGTTCCAGACCCTCAGCGCGCCCCAATGGACGCGTGCGGGATCGTGATAGCCGGAGAACGAAAAGTGATACCGGGCGGCGAGCCAGTCAGCGTCAAACTGGCCGAGCGTATCGAACGCGCGTTTCTCAATCATTGGAACCTCCGTGTCGCGTAAGCTAGATGGTCGGCGCGCGACAGGCCTCAAGCCACAGCCGTGTAACCGAGGCGCGCAATGGCTTGACGCGAAGCCCGCAGACCGCTGGAACGGGCCTTAAGGGAGGCAACGCACATGAAGCTGAACACACTCGCCCTGGGGGCCGCGGTGCTGGCGCTCGCAGCCTGCGGCCAGCCGGCGGAGGCGCCGGAGGCGGCGGCTCCGGCCGCACAATCGCGGATCGAGCAACTGCAATCCATGGATCAGGCCCAGGAATTGGTCGGGGTCTACCAGGATTTCATGGACTACATGGAGGCGCACCCGGAACTCACGCCGCCGTGTCAGAACGTGCGCGGAACCGAAAAGCTGGGAATAGTGCCCGATACGGTCGCCGCCGACGGCATCTATGCCGGCCATGTCGGCGCGGTAGCGTACACGGTGCAGTGCGGCGAGCTGCGCACGTTGGCGCCGATGGAGCCGCGCGAACGCTGGCTGGTGTTGTACACCACTGCCGCGCCCGCGCCTGCCGTGCTCAACTGCGCAGACGAGAACGGGATCGACCGCTGCCGCCCGTTGGCGCCGCCCGCGCCCTAGCGTCGGCGCTCTAGCGTAAGCACCGCATCGCCATCTTCGGTGAGCAACACCAATGTGGCGTCGCCCGCGCGTACACTGCGCGTGGCCTCAAGCGCGGCGATGAATCCGCGTTCGCTCTGCATGGCGCTGTCGCCGCAAACGCGCCGCGTGGCGCTGATCGCCGAGAAGCGCAGTTCCGGATGCACGCCTTCCGCTTGCGCAAACCAGCGATTGCAGCCGGTGGTGCCGCCTGCGCGATTGGCCGCGAACTCGATCGTCGGCGCGGTCGACACCTCAACCGCCGTCCAGCGTGTGCCCATCAATGGGCTAGTCGGCGGCGGCGGCGGCGGCGGTTCACGGCAGGCGGAGGCAAGCAACACGATCGCAGCCGCCGTCGCGAGGGCGCGGCTCACACTGGATCCCACGGAAACACTGAAGCGGAGGCGCCGACGTCGGTGTAGTTGGCCTTCATCGCCGGCAAGGCGTGTTCCAGAATGCTTTCCGGGCTCCAGCCCTCGAGCCGGGCCATGCCGCGCACCGGCCGCGGCTGGTTGAACAAAAACACTTCGTTGCCGCGCACCGCGAACACTTGCCCGGTGGTGTCGCGGGCGGCGTCGGCGCACAGCGCTACCGCCATTTGCGCCACCTGATCGGCGCGCATGTTGCGCTTGATGCGTTCCACGCGCGCGGCGCTGGCCTCATCCTTGACGGGGATTGAAGCGATCATGCGCGTCCAGGCAAAGGGCGCAATGATGTTGGAGCGCACGTTCTTGGGCGCGCCTTCCATAGCGATGATGCGCGACAGCCCCATAACGCCAAGCTTGGCGGCGGCGTAATTGGCTTGACCAATATTGCCGATCAGCCCCGAGGTGGAGGTGAACAGCACGTACGCGCCGTCCTGCTGATCGCGGAAATGCTCGATCGAGGCGCGGCAAACGTTGAAGGCGCCGTGCAGATGTACGTCGATGACGGCGCGCCAATCCTCGGGCGGCATCTTGTGGAACATGCCGTCGCGCAGGATGCCGGCCGGATTAATGATGGCATGGAGGCCGCCGAACTCCCGTTTGGCCTGCTCCACCATGGCTGCGACCGCGTCGTAATCGCTGACGCTGTCGGAATTGGAGATCGCGGCGCCGCCCGCAGCGCGGATCTCTTCCGCCACTTGCTCGGCAGGGCCGGCCGAGCCTGCGTCATCGCCCTTCAGGCCCCCGCCGAGGTCGTTGACCAGCACCGCCGCGCCCTCGCGGCCCGCCAGCAGGGCGCATTCCTTGCCGATGCCGTTGCCGCCGCCGGTGACGATAACGACCCGTCCGTCCAAAACGCCCATGCCGTGGGTTCCTCCGCCTCGTTTGGATTACGGGCTTTCCGCGCGCGATGGAAGCGACGCGCTTAACGCACCTTAATCGTCTTCGGTGACGACGAAGATTTCGCCGTCGATGTCGAGGATGTAGAGATTGCCGCGGGCGTCCTCGCCGAAACTGGCGATGTTGCCGATGGCCCCGGCGTCAGGCGCGAACGCGGCGGTGCGGTCGACGAACGCGGCGTTGCTCAGGGTGGTCCCCTGGCTGATCGAACTCACCGGGATCGACCAGATCCGGCGATTGATGAAATCGCCGAAAAAGTAATTCCCCTGCAAGGACGTGATCGGCCCGCGATAGACATAGCCGCCAGTGACCGAACGGCCCTGGAGCGCACCCGTGCCGTGTGGATATTGCGCGACCGGGAAGGTGAGACCGGCAGTGGGCGCAGGCGTCGAGCCGGTGGGGTATGCCTGCGTGCCCTCATAGAGGTTCCAGCCGTAATTCGCGCCAGCGTCGCTGGGCCGGGCCAGATCGATCTCCTCGATCGCGCCCTGGCCGACATCGGCGATGTAGAGGTTGCCGTTGGCGCGGTCGAAGCTGTTCCGGAACGGATTGCGCAGGCCGTACACCCACACCTCTGGAGCGCCGCCGCCGCCCGCGAACGGGTTGGACGTCGGAATCTGATAGTCGCGGTTGGGATCGCTGGGGAACGCGTCGGCGCTGGGATCGATGCGCAGCACCGCGCCCAGCAGCGTGTTAGGGTTCTGGCCGTTGTTGTACGGATCGCCAGCGCCGCCGCCGTCGCCGAGCGCGATGTACAGCATGCCGTCGGCGCCGAAGCCGATCCAGCCGCCCTTGTGGTTGGTGTCGGCCGGTTGCGCGACGCTAAGGATCACATTGCCGCTGGTGGGATCGGCGAGACTGGGGTTGCCGGCGACGGCGCGGTAGCGCCGGATCTCTGTCGTGCCGCTCAGATTGTTGATGTGCAGGTAAACGTCGCCGCTGGTGGCGAAGTCGGGCGCGATGGCGAACCCCAAAAGACCGCGCTCGCCGGCGGTCGAGACCTCGCTCGAAATGTTGAGGAAGGGCGTCGCGTTCAGCTGTCCGGTGCTAGGATTAAGCACCCGCACCACGCCGGCGCGCTCGGTCACGTACACAAGCGGGCTTTGCCCCACGGCGGTGAGAAACAGCGGCGCCGCCAGCCCCGACGCCACCCGGCGCACATCCAGAACGCCGGCGCTATTGGTCACGGTCACCAGCAGGTCGAGCGTGGCCGCGGCCGTCCCGTCGCTGACCGCGAGGCGCACGGCGTAGATGTTGTCGGCGTTGGCGTCTCCCGCCAGTTCGAAATCCGGGGCCGAGACAAAGCTCAGCGCGCCCGATTGCGCGGCGACCGCAAAGCGCGCGGCGTCGGCGCCGCCGCCGATCGAAAAGCTCAGCGTATCGCCGTCAGCATCGGTTGCGGTGGCGGTGTAGAAGCTGCTGGCGGTGTTTTCCGCCACGCTGTCGACCGCCGCCGATGTAAATACCGGCGCCGCGTTGGATCCGCCCCCGCCGCCGTCTCCGCCACCGCCACCGCCGCCGCACGCTGCGATGAGGGCTGCGACCAAGAGCACAAGCCAGTGTCGGACGCCCATGGAAGCTCCTTGCCGCGCGTTTTGCGAGTCTCGCAAGATCAGCTTGCTTTACCCAGCAGAGGCGGGCAAGACGCCGCCGCGTTGATGCCGCGCCGATGCGGTAGCGCGCGCCTTCGCTAGGGGGTTTTGGTCTCGAAACCGTCCGCCTTCGCGAGTTCGGGGAACAGGCGGATCCAGCCCAGCGAAGCCAACACCGCCGCGCCGCCGCCGATCACCACCGCCGACACAGGGCCGAAGATGCGCGCCATCAGCCCGGCTTCGAAATCCCCCAACTCGTTGGAGGCGGAGATGAAGACAAAGCTGACCGCCGCGACCCGCCCTCGCATTTCGTCCGGCGTCGCGAGTTGGATCAAAGTTTGGCGCACGTACACGGAGATCATGTCGACACCGCCCGCCACCGCCAGCGCCGCCGCCGTCAGCCACAACGACTGCGACAGCCCGAACACGATGGTGGCGAGCCCGAAGACAATGGTTGCGCCGAACATCCATGCGCCGACGCGGGTGCGAAGCGGTCGAACCACGAGCGCCAACGCCACCGCCGCCGCTCCCACACCCATCGCCGAGCGCAGTATGCCCAAATCGTCGGGGCCGGCGTGCAGGATGTCGCGCGCGAACACCGGCAACAGCGCCACCGCCCCGGCAAGCAGGACCACCACGAGATCGAGCGAGATGGCGCCGAGCACGATCTTGCTGTTCCACACAAAGCGAAGGCCATCGGCGATCATCGCCAACGTCCGCGCTTCCTTGACCGGTTCCTGCGGCGGCGGCCTGAGCAGCAGAATCAAGACGCCGGCGACCACATGCAGAGCGAAGGCGGTGAGGTAGGGCGCCAGCGGTCCGAACCGGTAGAGGTTGCCGCCGAGCGCTGGGCCGATGATGAGCGCCGACTGAAACGCCAGCGAGGACCACGCGATCCCCTTCGGCAGGTCTTCACGCGGCAGCAGCATTGGCAACAGCGCGCTCGCTGCAGGCGGCTGGAACGCGTTGGTGGCGCCGGCGGCGATCGCTGCGGCGAACACGGCGCCGACCACCAGCGCGGGGTTCAGCGAAGCGAAGGCAAGACCTAGAACGATGAGCGCCTTCGCCGCCGCGCAGCCCAGCAGGATGAGGCGTCGGTTATAGCGGTCCGCGGCTTGGCCGCCGAACAGGGACAGCACCAGCAGCGGCAAAAACTGTGCAAGCCCCACAAGCCCGATCAAAAACGCACCCTCGGCGATGCTGAGGCCCTGTTGGCGCGCATGGTCGTAGACCTGCCAGCCCATCGCCGTGGCTTGAATCTGTACGGCAAGCACCGAGAACCAGCGCGCCGCCCAGAACAGGGTGAACAAGCGATGTCTGAAGATGTCGAGTGAGGGGATGCGAAGCGCGGCCAAACCAAGGGTCTATGGACTGCCGCCGCCTTGCGCCGCAAGCCCGCGCGTTCGGTGACGCGCGCACGATTGACGCGCCTGCGCGCGCGCCCTATGCGCTCGCGCCTTTAGCGTAGAGGTCAGGCCTTGGGCTTCACACTGATCGCCGAGCGGCCCGAGTGCGTGGGCGAGATAGAGGCCGTGCTTGATCGCGCCTTCGGCCCCGGCCGCCACGCCAAAACCAGCGCCAGGGTACGCGAACGTGGGGCCATGGCCGAGCCCGCATTATCGCGTGTGGCGCTCAACGATGCCGGCGAGGTGGTTGGAGTATGTCGCATCTGGCGCATCGCCGCCTCGCGCGAGACCCCCGAGGCGCCGTTGTTTTTTTTGGGGCCGCTGGCGGTCGATCCTGGGGCCCAGGCGGTGGGCCTGGGGCTGGCCTTGACGCGCGACGCGGTGGCTGCCTGCCGCGCCGTGGGCGGGGCCGGCATCGTGCTGGTGGGCGCGGAGCGTTTCTTTCGCCCGCTCGGCTTTACGCTCGTGCCGCCGGGCCGACTGACCCTGCCGGGGCCGTTCGATCCCGCCCGCTGGCTGTGGCTTGAACTCAAGCCCGGCGGGCTCGACAAAGCGGCCGGGGAAATCTGCGGGCCGCGGCGGCGCGATTGAGCGCGGGCCCCGGCCAGGCGTCCTTTGACAGGGTGACGCCGCCGCCGCTTAACTCAGCTCTGTAGAAAACGAGGATGCGCGCGATGGATGCTGCAGGAAGCGCCGCGGATGCGGCGGCCATCAATTTCGACGCCATGCAGACGATCGGCGACATCGCCCGCTATCACGCCGCGCGTCTGCCCCACGCCATCGCCATGCACTTCGACGGCCGCGACACAGATTGGTCGACGCTCGACATGCACGCCAATGAGGTCGCGCACGGCTTGCTGGCGGCGGGCTGCGCGCCGGGGGATCGCATCTGCTATCTCGGCAAGGGCAGCGACGAATTCTGCGAACTCATGTTCGGCGTCGCCAAGGCGAACCTGGTGCTGACCCCGATCGTGTTCCGCCTGGCCACGCCCGAAGTGGCGCAGATTGTGACCGATTCCGAGGCGAGGTTCCTGTTCATCAGCCCCGATCAGCTGGAGCGGATCGAGGCGCTGCTCGCGGCGCTGCTGATCGTGCGCATCATCTGCACAGAAGGTTCAGGCGAGGGCGTCGAGCTCTTCGCCGATTGGCGCGAGCGC
>CAZNTI010000057.1:0-9196 GCA_964575885.1 uncultured Terricaulis sp. | reverse complement strand
TGTGGAGAACACCTGGTTGGCGCGCGTCAACGCCTGGGTCAGGTTGGCCGAGAGCGCCGCGAGGCTTTCCGCGGTTTGTTCCATAATCACCTCGTTGAGCGGGGCGGGCGCTGGCGCGGCCGGGGGCTGCGCCCGGGGCGGTGGCGCAGGCGTCGCCTCCCGCGGCGCCATTGCCGCCTCCGCCGGCGCCTTTGCGGCGGGCTTTGCAACCCGCCGGGGTCTCTCTGTCCTGGCCTTCTCTGTGGCGCCTTTGCGCGCGGACCGGCGGCGGGGCTTCTTGGCCGCTGGTTCTTGCCGGATGCCCGCGCCATTTTTGTGCGTGGCGCCTGCGCCGTCGCCGTCGGCTTCGGTCATGGCTGGAATCTCCCTATGCGCTGGATTGTAATGCGCGTTGGCGTGGTGACGCAAAGCCGCGCTCTGCTATAGAGGGCGGCTTTCGACTGATTTGAGAGGTCCAACCATGCGCGCCGCCGCCGCCATCGCCGCCTTCGTCATCGTCGTGGCCGGCTGCGCCAGCGCCGAGGATCCGGCGGCCGAGGGCCCAGTCGAGGGGTTCCCGAGCTTGCGTGACGTTCCAACCGCGATCGATGCAAACACCGATCCTGAGCACTGGCGCGCGATCGAGGGCGATCTGCGCGCCGCCCAACAGACGCTGCGCCAACATCCCCGCGCTCAACCCGCGTCTCCCAGCGACGACCCGGCTGTTTTCCTTGAAGAGGCGCGCCAAGAGCTCGAGCAGGCCCGCCAATCCCGCGAACCCTAGATTGTTCCGCCGTCCATATGAATTCTGATTTTCACAAGATCCGCCGGCTGCCGCCTTATGTCTTTGAGGAGGTGAACCGGCTCAAGGCGAAGTTGCGCGCGCAAGGCGTCGACATCATCGATTTCGGCATGGGCAATCCTGACCTGCCGGTGCCCGAGCATATCGTCGAAAAGCTGTGCGAGACGGCGAGAAAGCCGCGCACCAACCGCTATTCGGCGTCGCGCGGCATTCCAGGCCTGCGTCGCGCCATGGCCGGTTATTACGACCGGCGCTTCGGCGTGAAGCTCAACGCCGACACCCAGGTGGTGTCGACGCTCGGTTCCAAGGAAGGCTTCGCCAACCTCGCCCAAGCCATCACAGCCCCGGGCGATGTGATCATCACGCCCAATCCCTCTTATCCCATCCATGCCTTCGGCTTCATCATGGCGGGCGGCGTCATCCGGCACATCGAGGCGCATTCGCCGGAGCAGTATTTGTCCGGGATCGGGCGCGCGGTGCGCCATTCCGTGCCGCCGCCGATCGCGATGGTGGCCTGCTATCCCGCGAACCCGACAGCCCAGGTCGCCGATCTCGATTTCTACAAGGACGCGGTGGCGTTCGCGAAGAAGCACGACATGTTCCTGCTGTCGGACATGGCCTATTCGGAAATTTATTTCGAAGGCGATCCGCCGCCTTCGGTGCTGCAGGTGGAAGGCGCATTCGACGTCGCGGTGGAAGTGAACACCTTGTCCAAAACCTATTCCATGGCGGGTTTTCGCGTGGGCTTTGCGGTGGGCAACGAGCGTTTGATCGCGGCCCTGGCGCGGGTGAAATCATATCTCGACTACGGCGCTTACACGCCTGTTCAGGTGGCGGCCGCCGCCGCCCTCAACGGCCCGCAGGAGTGCGTTGAGGAAATGCGCGAGACCTACAAACATCGCCGCGACGTGTTGATTGAGAGCTTCGCCAAGGCGGGCTGGCCGCTGCCGAAGCCGTCTGCATCGATGTTCGTGTGGGCGCCTCTTCCCGAGAAGTTCGCGCACCTGGGCTCGGTCGAGTTCGCCAAGCGGCTCATGGAGGGCGCTGAACTGGCTGTGGCGCCAGGCGCGGGATTCGGCGAATACGGGGATGGCTTTGTGCGCATCGCCCTGGTCGAGAACGAGCAGCGCATTCGGCAGGCTGCGCGCAATCTGAAGAAGTTCCTGCAATCCAATTCAGCGCCTGCGGTTGGGGGCTAGGGCCGGTGGCGCACGCCAAACTCCGGGTAGGCGTCGCAGGCCTGGGCACCGTGGGGCGCGGCGTCGTCAAGCTGTTCGCCGATCCCAATGGGCGGCTGAATGACAAGCTGCACTTGGTCGCGGTGTCGGCGCGTGACCGCGGACGCGAGCGCGGCGTAGGCGTTGCGGGCTATCGCTGGTTCGACGATGCAGTGGAGATGGCGGCGTCTCCCGACATTGATGTGTTTGTAGAGCTGATTGGGGGCGCCGAGGGCGCCGCTTTGCGTGCGGTGGAAACCGCGCTTTCGCGCGGGGCCCATGTTGTCACCGCAAACAAAGCCTTGATCGCCACCCATGGCGCCGCACTTGCCCAGATCGCCGAGCGCACCGGGGCGGCGCTTTTGTTTGAAGCCGCCGTCGGGGGCGGCGTGCCGATGGTGAAGGCGCTGCGCGAAAGCTTGAGCGGCTGCCGCGCCAGCGCGGTGAGCGGCATCCTGAACGGGACTTGCAACTACATCCTCACCGAGATGGAAGGTGCGGGGCGTTCGTTTGCAGACGTACTCGCCGAGGCGCAGCGTTTGGGCTATGCGGAAGCGGATCCCACGATGGACATTGGCGGCTTTGACGCCGCGCACAAGCTGGCGATCCTCTCAGCGATCGCCTTCGGCGCGCGTCCCGACCTCGAACACGTGCGGATCGAGGGTGTCGAGAAAGTTTCGCTGACCGATATCCGCATGGCCGGCAAGCTTGGCTATCGGATCAAATTGATCGCCAAGGGCGCGCTCACCTCGGCCGGCGTCGAGATGCATGTGCGTCCGGCTCTGCTGGGCTTCCAGCATCCTCTCGCCGGCATAGGCGGCTCGCTCAACGCGCTGGTGGCTGACGCGGAGCCGGTCGGACAGCTTACCTTTATCGGTCGCGGCGCCGGCGAGGGTCCGACCGCGGCGTCGGTTGCATCGGATCTCATAGACATTGGCAATGCCCGCTTCGGGCCGGCGTTCGGGCTGCCGGTGTCACAGCTGGCGTCGGCGCCGCGCGCTGCCCCCGGCGAGCGCGGCCGCTTCTACATGCGGCTCTTGGTGCAGGATCGATCGGGCGTGGTCGCCGCAGTCTCGCAGCGCCTCGCGGCGGAAGAGATCTCGATTCAAAGCCTGCTGCAGATGCCGCTCCACGATGGCCCCGAAACGCCGATCGTGCTGGCGACGCACGCCTGTCCGAGGGCGCGCGTCGAGGCGGCGGCGCTGGAGATCGCGCGACTGGACGTCGCCGCCAGCGCGCCAGTGATCATGCCGATCGAGGATATCGGGCTTGATTTGATCACCGCGCGCTGAATCTGAATTATTCATTATAACGCGCGATTAACTTGCCAGTGCTTTCTTGTCCGCAAGGACAAGCATGGGAAAATCACGCAAATTTGGAGCGCGACGTCGGCGGGAGATGGCGCAGGCGGCGCTGCGGAGCGGCCCTGAGGCCCCGCGCGATGTCGCCGCGCCGGGCGACGCCATTCACGTCGACCCGCCAGCGGAGCAGAGCCCGGCCGAAGTCGCAGCCGGGGACGCGGCGGCGCCGTCGATTAATGAAGCGATGGAGAGCGGCGGCGAGCCCGGCTTCGTCTGCAACACACTCGATCCGTTCCGCATGGCGGCTGTCGACGATGAGGACGACATGCCGTTCGACGCGCCGGATTTCGCCGAAGACCCGCTTGGCGTCGGTCCGTTCGAGGTTGACGAAGCTGAGGAGGCGGGGCCGGTGTTGCTCGATCGTCCGGCGCCGACGCAGCTCACGCCCGTGCGTCCGCCGCCGCTGGCGACACCCTCGGCCGCCGACAAAAGCCGCTTCATGGAGCGCGCGCGCCAACTCGCCATAGCGCAAGGCGCCGGCCGCGGCCGCCTACCGGCGCTGCGTGGCTCGAACCGCATTGCGGTGCTGGTAGCGGCTGGGCTCGCCGTGCCAGCGCTTGTTGGCGTCTGGGCGCTGCAAAGCGGCGAGGCGGGGCCAAGTCCGGCAGCAGCTGCGGTGCAGACGCCCACACCGTCGCCGACACCGGCGCCCGATTTTGACGCAGACTACCAGGCCGCACGAGCGCTGATCGAGTCCGGGAATGCGGCGCAAGGACTGCCTCTGCTTGAGCGCGCCGCCGCGGGCGGCGTGGCGCCGGCCCAGTACGAACTCGCGCAGCGCTATGAGCGGGGTGACGGTGTCGAGCGCGACGCTGCGCGGGCGCGTGAATGGATTCAGCGCGCCGCCGAATCCGGGCACTGCCGCGCGATGCATGATGTCGGCGTCTACCTGGCGCAGGGCGCGGGCGCCGAGCCCGACGAGGCGGCGGCGTTCCGGTGGTTCCTGCGTGCGGCGGAACACGGCGTCGCCGACAGCCAATATAATCTGGGCGTGCTTTATCAGCAGGGCCGCGGCGTTCCGGAAAACTTGGGCGAGGCGCTGTTTTGGTATCTGGTGGCTGCGCGCCAGCACGACATGGACGCGATCGATCGCGCTGTAGAGGTTGCTGCGCAGCTGTCGTTGCGCGACGTAGCGCTGGTTCGCACGCGTGCGCGCGCATTCGAGCCGCGCCCGGCGAGCGTCGCCGTTAGCGCCAGCGAGGGCTGCGCCGAACCGGTGTGATCGCGCTAAGCGTTCGCAGCCCGCGGCGCTTCGATCGCGGTCGCGCGGTCGGCCGCTGAGAGCACCTCGGCGGCAAGCTTTCTGAAGATGTCGCTGTCTTTGGCGGTGAAGCGCTCCTTGCTGTCGCCGTTGGCGGCGAGAGCAGCCTCCTCGATCCACGGCGTGTCGGGGACCTCGATGTCGAACATATAGAAGCTGCCGTCGGGCGAGCCGGCGTCGGTGCGCATTTCATCCAGCATCGCGCGATGTGCCGGCGTGCTTTTCACCATGTTGGCCAGCACCCAGGGTTTGCGCTGCGGCGGACTGGTGTCTGCATGATTTGACCAATAGACGCTCTTGCAGAACGCCTCGAGACCGAGGTTGGAAATGAAGTCGGGCACCGTCGGCACAACGACCACTTCGGATGAGCGCAGCGCAGCTTCGGTGAGCGCCGAAATCCCTGGGGCGGAGTCGAACAGAATGTAGTCGTAACACTCCCGCAGGGACGCCAATTGCGTCTCGAGCAGGTCGCTGACCACGCGCTCGACCTCGAGCAAGTTACGCCGCCGGCGCGAGAGAAAGACGATCAGTTCGCGTTCAATCAAGCGCAGTTCCGGGCTGGAAGGAATGATGCTGATCTGGCCTGGCCCTGGCGGCGGCGCCTGATGCACGTAATCGCCCAGCGCAACCGTTTTGCTGAACACGACCGCGTCTTCGAGGAAGGCCTCGACGGTCTTGCCCTCTTCGATCAGTCGGGTGAGCGTTTGGTCGCCGCAAATCCAGAAAGACGCGTTAGCCTGTGCGTCGAGGTCGATGATCAATACGCGCGCGCCTTGGCCGTTTTCGCCCTTCGCGAGTTCGTGCGCCAGGGCGATGGCGACGGTGGTCTTGCCGACCCCGCCCTTCATGTTGGAGACCGAGAACACCCGCGCGGCCATGCCATCCTCCTCTGGGACATCGTACGGCGCCAGAGTGCCGCCCCCGTCCCAGGTTTTCCCATGCAAGCGGGTATGCGCCAACACTTCTTTCGCCGCGCTCTGCGCCGAACTCACACCTTGATCGATGCTTCGACCTGCTTGAGCGTCAGCCGCGCGACGGCGAGATTGGCATCGCGTCGGTCCAGCGCCAGGTAGAGGAAAATGGCGGGGCTGGCGGCTACCGTACGGGCCATATGAAGATTGCCGGTGAGGGCGACGATGATGTCTTCAACGTCGTCGTCGACCTCCATTGCGTGCGCCATTCGCCGCGCCGCTCTAACCAGCTCCATAGCGCCGCCCGCGGCTGCTTCTAAAGTTCGGCCATGGGCCTCGAGCCGCCCAAGCACCAGCCCGGTCTCGCTGTCCACAACTGCTGCGCCGGAAAAGCCAGAGAGCTGTTTGAGTGCGCCCAGATCGATCCGCAAGTGACGTCCCCCCGCAGCGCCGTTGCACGACGCGCGCCTGCAGCTCCCCAGCTTGCCGGAGCCGACCCGTCACACCCTTGGCGCGCGTTTGTCAACCTGTGGTGCGGACCCGCTTGGCGCCCATTGCGCGATGGCCCCGCAGCGTGCGGGGTGGACTTTTGAGGCGCGGACTTGGCCGGCGCCGTCTCGCGTTCTGGACCGCGAACAACGGAGATCAGCCACCGGCGCGCCGCGGCGGTCTTGCGATCGCCGGCGGATTCCGCAGACCAACCGATGTTGTCGGCGACCCTCAGCGCTTCATAGCCGGCCAGGTTTTCAACAACTTCGCGCAAGGTTTCAGGGCCGACGACTTCGGCAAGGTCGAGCAGATCCTGCTGCGTGGCGACGCCTTGCACCAATTGGCTGCGCACCAGCAGCAACGAGGCGAGACCCGCGGTCGCTGCGCACGCCGAGAACTTGTGCGGATGTGCGGCGATCCGCGCCATAAGCGTCCAGCCGTCGATGCGCTTGCTCACGCCCATACCTCGCCGCGATCGTTTGCGTCCTACCCGCCATACATTAGCACGACTTCACGTTCAGCGCACGGCGTCGAGGTGACTTAAGCTTTAGGAATGAGGGCCCAAACGTCGATTGCGCGGCCTTTGCCATCTGCTGAAACTCCGCCCTGCGTTCAGGGCGCCCGCCGGCGCGGCGCGAGGGGGAAAGATGGCGGGTCAGGCGCGGACGGGGCTCGTAGTCTGGGTGCTCGGCGGGCTGGTCGCGTTCGTCTCAGTTGCCGCCATGGCCTGGATGTGGCGTTCGGGCGGCGTACGTCTCGAGCGGTCCGCGCAAAGCCCGTCCGTCGAGGAGTGCGGCGCGGTGCTGTCGGGATCGACGGCAATGGCCGCGCGGCTGGCGCCGGTGATTGTCACCGGGTTCCTGCAGAGTAGCGGTTACGCGGTAACCACCGAAGCGCCATCGCCCAGCGAAACCAGGGTGATCGGGTCGCGCGGCAACTTTCGCTGCTCGGTCAGCATCGTCATGAGCACCACGACGCAAGGCCTGCACGATCTGGCGGAGGGCCGTACCCTTATCGCGATGGCGCAACGGCCGATGACGTTGCGCGACATCGAGATGCTGCGCGCCGCCGGGGCCGGCGATTTCGCCGCTGAGCGCGCTTTGGCTGAGCATGTTGTCGCCTTCGACGCCTATTCGGTGGTGGTGCACGACAGCAATCCGGTGCGCGCGATGTCGTTGGATTTCGTGCGTGAGGTTGGCCTGGGCGCGCGCGACAATTGGCGCCAGGTCGGCGGCCCAGACGCACCGATCGTGACCTACGCCCCGATCGATGGCGTCGGCCCTGAAGACTACCCTAACGACCTGATCCAGCGCGCCAATCCAGTGTGGCAGAGCGCCCGCGAGCGCGGGCGGGTCTATCCCCATGAGGCCGCGGTCGTGGAGGCGCTGGCGCAAGACCCCGCCGGGGTCGGCTTCTTCAGCGCTGCGTTTTTGCGTGATGCGCCGAACTTGCGCGCGCTCGATGTGGCCACCGTGGGGCCGGCCGCCGCCCCCACTGCCGCCAACGTGCGCGCTGAGCTCTATCCCTTGGCGCGGCGGCTTTTTGTATATGTGCGCCCGGCCGACATGCGGAGCAATTCGTTCGCCCAGCGGTTCGTATCCTACTTCCGCTCGCCGGCGGCGTTCGATCTCATCGATGAGGCGGGCTTTGTCGCGCTAAGGCCTGAAAGCCGCATGAGCGCGGTTGCGAGCACCCTGTCAGGGTGCCGTTTCGGCACCGCCGAATACGCGGCGCTGATGTCGGCGACGCAAGGGGCGCAGCGACTGCCGGTGGAGTTGCGTTTCGAGGGCATGCGGCTCGACCCGGCAGCGCGCGACTACGTCGCCCAGAACGCCGCCAGCCTGCGTGACCGCATGCGCGCGGGGAGTTCCGTTATTCTCATCGGTCACACTGATATTTCGGGCGATCTGAGCGATAACCGCGCTCTGGCGCTTAGGCGCGCGATCGCCGTGCGCACCGCGTTCGAAGCGCATGGACTGTTCGGGTTGGTCGTCGAGAGCGCTGGCGAACAATGTCCCACCGGCGACAACGACACCCCCGAGGGACGCGAACGCAACCGCAGGGTGGAGATATGGCTGCGTTCAGCCGCCGATGCGGCGCCAGCAGCCGCATCGCCCTAACATCGGAGCGCGCGCAAACTCATGGCGATGGAGTCAATCGATCTGCTCTTCGGCCTGCTGCCGCTTGAAGCCGACGCCGGCGCCATCGGCGCGCCGTTCAGCCATGACCGGACGCTGGTCGGTGTTTCCATGCTGCTTGCCGTGCTCACGGCATTCGCTTTCCTAGACCTCATCGATCGCGCGCGCGCCCACCAGGGCTGGTCGGCAAAGGTTTGGAACGCAGCCGCGGGGGCGATGTTCGGCGCCTGCGTTTGGGCGACGCACTTTGTCGGCCTGCTGGCGATCGAAAGCCCGCTGATCCACGGCGTGCGCTTGTGGCCGAGCCTTGCATCGGCGTTGATCGGCATCGCCTTCGGCGCGGTCGCTTTTTTGTTCGCGGGCGCCCGGCTGACATGGCCGCGCACCTTGGGCGCGGGTGTGTGCGTCGGGCTTGGCGGGGTCGTGATGCACTATCTCGGCATGCGCGGGCTCGACGTGGAAGCAGCGCTTTCCTATCGGCTGCTGCCGGTCGTGCTCACCGCTGGCGGCGCCTGCGTGGCGAGCATGGCGGCCTTGTGGATCGCCCATCGTCTGCAGACGTGGTGGCAGCGCGCGATACTGGCGCTGCCGATGGGGGCCGTCACTGCCGGGCTCCACTACACCGATATCGCCGCCACCATCATCACCCCGCGCCCGGAGTTTACTGCGCCGGCAAGCGATCATCCCGTCTTCGCGCTGACCGCCGGCGTCGTCGCGGGCGTTGTCGTGGCGAGCGCCGCCGCCGTACTGGCCGCGGCTCTCGACCGCCGCAGCAGCGGCGCCACCGCGCTTTCCGACCCGGATGAGCATGTGGTGGTGATCCCAGGGCCTGAGCCCGCAGACAGCGACGATGTCGTCGTCATTCCCCAACGCCGCCCGCAGCCGCGCGAATAAACTGGGCTCGCTTTACCGTTCAAGCAGCGCAGCGTTGGCCATGCCGCCTGCCGTGCACACGCCGATGACGGCCCGACGCGCATTGCGGCGGCGCAGCTCCATCAGCGCTGAACCGATGTATCGGACGCCGGACATGCCATAGGG
>CAZNTI010000056.1:0-9386 GCA_964575885.1 uncultured Terricaulis sp. | reverse complement strand
GCGTGCCGTAGCGCTGCAGCACCTCCATGTTGCCGGTGTCGGGGGCCGAGCAATTGAACACCTCCGAAGCGAAGCCGACGCGGCCCATGATCTCGGCCAGCGGCGCATATTCGAGATTGGTGAGCTGCTCGCCTTCGAACTCGAAGCTGTCGTCGACCTTTGGATGCCCGCTCGACGGCGGCATGAAGATGTTCCACAAGCCCTCGGCCCTAGCCTTGGCCTTCAGCTCTTCGAGAACGGGCAGCACCTTCCAGCGCGAGCCCTCCTTCTGCTGCGCCTCGTAGGCGGGGACCGCCGGATAGATGTGATCGTCCATGAAGCGCGAAACGCGATCGATCCAGGCCTTGGCGTTGTCTGAATGCTCGAAATGCATGGGGCTTCCTCCGGGCGCTGGCGGCTTTTACCACAGCACGCTAAAGCGCTGGCGGGAACGGAGCAATGCGGGCGATGGAGCTTGCCGCAACGACACTCGAAAACGCCTGGGTGCGGCTTGAGCCACTCGCCGAGCGCCACCGCGACGGCCTGATCGCCGCTGCGCACGCCGACCTGAGCATCTTCGCGCACATGCCTTACCCGGTGGAGCGCCAAGGTTATGGCGGCTGGTTCGACTGGTTGCGGGAAGAACAGGCCGCTGGGCGGTGGATGCCCTTTGCGGTGATGGCAAGCCCCGTGGACGGGGGCGGAAAGGACACCGTCGTCGGCCAGAGCTGCTACATCAACATCCGCCCGAAGGACGATTGCGTCGAGGTCGGCGGCACCTGGTACAGGCGCGAGGCGCAGGCGACCGCGATCAACCCCGCAGCCAAGCTCTTGCTGCTCGGCCACGCCTTCGCCAGCGGCGCTGAGCGGGTGGAGCTGAAGACCGACGCGCTGAACCTGCAGTCGCGCGGCGCCATGGAAAAGCTCGGCTGCAGCTTCGAAGGGGTCATGCGCCATCAGATGCGACGGCCCGACGGCAGCTGGCGCGACAATGCCTGGTATTCGGTCATCCGCCCCGACTGGCCAGCCTTGCGCGCACGCATCGAGGCGCGCCTGGCGGACTTGGCGTAAGGCGATGGACAAAGCCGACATCCTCGATCGGATCGCGCGCGGACGCACCGACCTCGTGTTCGACCTGCTGGCGCTGACCGATTGGCGCGCCGCGCTCAACGAGGGCCAAGTCAAGGCGCTGCAATGGTTCGTCTATTACAACGACGTGACCGCGCTCAAAGCGGTGCTGGCCGCCGGCGGCGATCTCGCCGGCATCGACCTCAACGCCGAACTCGGCAACGCCGCTTTCTTCGGCCATTGGAAGGTCGCCGATTTCCTCATCGCGCACGGGGCCGATGCGCGCCATGCGCACGCCGACACCGGCGAAACCGCGCTGCACAGCGCGCTTTCCAAGGCGGGCCGGCCCGCTTTCATCTACGTGGTGCGGCTGCTGCTTGAGCATGGCGCCGACGCCAATGCGCGCACGATTGCGGGCCGTGAAAGCGGCGCCTTCATGCGCGACGTGCGCACCAAGGGCGAAACCCCGCTGCACCGCGCCGCCGCCTTCGCCGACGCCGACACCATCCAGCTGCTCTTGGACCACGGCGCGGATGTGACCGCGCAGGACGCCGCCGGCGACACGCCCATCTCCTGGGCCAGCTGGCACCTGCGGCCGGGCGCAATCCTGGCGCTCTTGGCGCACGGGCCCCATCGCATCGGGCCGGGCCATATCGCCCAGAACACCAGCGATCACGGCGCGGGCTGGGGCAACGGCATGGAGCGCAAATTCCTGGGCGACTACCTGCCTGAGAGCAAGCCGTGAGCGGACGCGCAACCGGCGCAAAGCGGACCTGAAGCTGCCCGCCTCAGTCCAGCCGCTCTATCTAGGCCGCCGGCAATGCTGGCGCGCCAAAGCGATATCTTCATTGGGACCGGACTAGCGCGCGGAAGTTCGCCCAAGGTTGGACAGCGCAATGCAGACAAACACAACCACGATGAAATCCAAGACAGCTGCAATAAGTTGCCAACTCGTCGCGTAATCTATCCACTTTGCTTGCGCACCAATGAGGCCCACTGGTTCGAAAATGATCGCCGCCTCAGCATTGACGTGTTGTTCGCTCCAGTAGTTGTGCAACACCGAAAGCGCCGCATTTAGCTTAATATACAGCTCATTCAACGAGTACAGGTTCACCGCAAAGAACGACATCAAAGCAATGGCTACAATTGGCAAAAACACCGTTTCTAGACCGCGGGCCTGACCGCGCTGCGTGACGGCCCACCCCACGGCGCCCACCAGGATTGTCGCGTGCAACGAGAACAACGCGAGGATGGCGCCGTTCAATTGCATGGCGAGATCCGTGAAATAGTGAATGACTTCCGGTCCGGACATAAGCTGCTTGCCCCTCATGGGCTCCTCCCTCCTCACAGAGCGCCTATGGCCTGACTGGCCCAAACGCCGATCAAACGCTCCGGGCCATTGGCGGTCTTTGTTAGATTGGTCAAGGGCGCCTTCAACGAGGCGTTGGCTGCGTCGCCCACTTGTAACTGCCAGCGTCTTGTAATCCTCACAAACACGCGTAGTGTCTCGGTCGACGCGAGCGCCGCCATTGTTGCGGCTCACCGGGGCGCTCCCCGCCGCGCCGTTCTCCAACTCGACTTCAAGGAGGCGCGCGTGGCGACTATCGCTCTGCTGCTTGTCGTACTGATCACATCCACCATCTCCGGCGTGTTCGGCATGGCCGGCGGACTCATGCTCATGGGCGCGCTGACGCTGGCGATGCCGGTGGCAGCCGCCATGGTGACGCATGGCGCGGTGCAGTTGGTGTCCAACGGCTGGCGCGCGGTGCTGCACCGCGCCCACATCGACTGGCGCATCATCGCGATGTACGCGCTCGGCTCGCTTGCCGCGGGCGCGGCGGTGGCCGTCGTGATCTACAGTCCGAGCAAAGCCTGGGTGTACCTGTTGCTGGGGCTCGTGCCGGGCTTGGCCTGGCTGCCGAAGGATCGCTTCAACCTGGACGCCGCCAAGCCTGCGCATGCCGTCGCCTGCGGGCTCAGCGTCACCGGGCTCAACGTGCTCGCGGGCGTCTCAGGGCCGCTGCTCGACGTCTTCTTCGTCCGCACCGCGCTTACCCGCCACCAGATCGTGGCCACCAAAGCCGCTACGCAGGCGCTTAGCCACACCGCCAAGATCCTCTTCTACGGTGCGCCGCTGCTGAGCAGCCTCAGCGCCAGCGGCTTGCCGCCCTGGTGGTTCTTCGCAGTCGCCGCCCCGCTCGCCATGCTGGGGGCATGGATCGGCGGCTTTGTGCTCGACCGCTTGAGCGACAAGAGCTTCTTGAAGTGGACGCGATGGCTCGTCACAGCCATTGGCGCCGATTATCTCGTTTTGGCGATGCAATCATTCTTCTCCGGATAACGCGGAATTCATGAGGCCGGCGGCGCGGCGGTTAACAGCTCGTCAACGCGCGCGCTGGTCCCATGGGGCGCGATAGATTCGGGACGGCAAATAATGCCTATCATCACCCACGTGCTGCTCTATCTGGGCTATGCCATGATCTCGACCACGATCGGGATCGCGCTGGCCCAGGTCGGCGGCCAGGACATTGGCGGCGCTTTCCTCGGCGGCATCGCGCTATTCTGCGCCTGCGCGGTGACCCACGCCGGCATCGCCGCAAGCGCGGCGGCGGGGCGGGTTTCGAGCGCGGAGAAGCGCATCAAAGGCGAGAGCGAGCGGCTGCGCACCGCGCATCGCGAAATCAACGCCGACCTCGACGCCATGCAGCTTCGCCTTGACGGGATCGAAGCCCAGGTCGCCTTCGGCGTAGCGCCGCCGCAGATCGAGGCGCCGCAGTCCAACGCCAACGTCGAACTCCGGCTCATCGATCAGATCGTCGACAAGCTGGGCGCGGCCATGGACGCGCGCATCCAGAACATTCAGGGGGCCGGCAACGTCACGGCCATACACAGCGCCACGCGCGGACCCATCGATCTGGTCCGCGAGGCCCTGCTGGAGAACCGCGTCGAATTGCATCTGCAGCCCATCGTACAGCTGCCGCAGCGCAAGACCGCCTACTACGAAGGCTTCACCCGGCTCAAGGACGCCAACGGCCGGCTCATTCTTCCGCAGGAATTCATGCCAGCCGCCGAACAGGCCGGTCTGATGACCACCATCGACAACGTGCTCACGTTCCGCTGCGTGCAGATCGTGCGCAAGCTGATGAAGCAGGACCGCCGCGTCGGCATCTTCTGCAACATCTCGCCGAGCGCGCTCGCTGACACGCATTTCTTTCCCCAGTTCCTCGACTTCATGCGCGAGAACCGCGATCTCGCCGGCAGCGTCATCTTCGAAATTCCGCAGGCGGCGTTCGAGCAGCGCACCTCGATCGAGGCGCGCGCCATGGCCAAACTGGTGGATATTGGGTTCCGCTTTTCGATCGACAAAGTCGCCTCCGCCGAGATCGATCTGCCCGATCTTGAGCGCTCCGGCGTGCGCTACGCGAAGATTCCCGTGCGGGTGCTGACGGAGCAGATCGTGGATCAAGGCGTACGCCCGCGCTCGGCGATCACCCGCGAGATCGCCGCCGGCGACATCTCGGCGGTATTCCAGCGCTACGGCGTCGATTTGATCGCCGAGCGTATCGAGAGCGAGGACGCGGTGCTTGAAGTGCTCGACCTCGACGTCCCTTACGGCCAAGGCCACCTGTTTGGCGCGCCGCGCGCCATCAAGGAAAGCCTCATGGAGGAAACCGCGCCGCCGCGCGAATTCTACCTGAAGAACGGCGGTCGCGTAGCGTAGCCGCACTTGCGCTGGCGGCGCTGGCGCGCCAGCAACGGGCATGATCCAGCGCCTTGCAGACATCGCCGACCGTTACGACGCCTTTCTGTGCGACGTCTGGGGCGTCATCCACAACGGACGCGAAATGTTTCCCGCCGCCGCAGCGGCGCTGCAGGCGATTCGCCGGCAAGGCAAGCTGGTGCTGCTCGTGTCCAACGTGCCGAAACCGCGCGGGCCGATCCCGGGCCAGCTCGACCGGCTCAAGTTCCCGCGCGACGCCTATGACGGCGTTGTCACATCTGGCGACGCCATCCGCACCGAGCTGGCCAAGCGCGCGCCGGGGCCGATGTACAAGATCGGTCCCGATAGCGACCGCGCGCTATGGGAGGGACTGGGGCTTTCGTTCTCCGGCCTCAGCGCGGCGCGCTTCATCGGCATTTCCGGCCTCAACGACTACAGGGAAACCCCGGAGGCGTACGCCGATGTGCTTGTCCACGCGAAAGCGCGCGACCTCGAACTCCTGTGCGCCAATCCCGACATCGTGGTGCGCGTAGGCGACGATCTGGTCTGGTGCGCGGGCGCGATCGCGCGCGATTACGAGGCAATCGGCGGGCGCGTGGTGATGGCGGGCAAGCCGCACGCGCCGATCTACGAACTGGCGTACCGCGAACTCGCGGCGCTGCCGGGCCGGCCTATCGACAAAGCCCGCATCCTGGCCATCGGCGACGGGCTCGGCACCGACATCACAGGGGCCAACGCGCAAGGGCTCGACTGCCTGTTCATCGCCTCCGGCATGCACGGCGAGGCGCTGAAGAACCAGGCCGGCGGGCTCGATCCGGCCAAGGTCGACGCAGCGCTCGCCGCGGAAGGCGTGCGCGCAACCTACGCGATGGCGGCTTTGGCCTGACGTCGTCATCTGGGCGTTTGCGACTAGCCGGCCGATTTCAGCCCGCCTATCATACCGGCAAGCGCCGGCTCGGATGGGGATGGGGCATGACCGACAGCACGGTGGCGAACGCCGCTTCGGACGATGCGCCGCGATACGCCGCGTTCCTTTCCTATTCCCATCAGGACGAAGAGATTGGCGCCTGGCTGCAAAAGCGCCTTGAAGATTATCGCGTGCCGCAGACGCTGGTGGGCCGCGCCGGCGCGCACGGGCGCATCGGCAAGCGGCTCGGCAAGGTGTTTCGCGATCGCGCCGATCTTTCCGCGTCACACGACCTCGGGGCCGAGATCCGTCTGGCGCTGGAGCGCGCCGGCGCCTTGATCGTTTTGTGCTCGCCGCGCTCGTGCCGCAGCAAATACGTCCACGAGGAAATCCGCACCTTCAAGCAGCTCGGCAAGGGCGACCGCATTTTCGCGGCCATTGTCGACGGCGAACCGCACGCGGCCGGCAAGCCCGGCTACACCGCCGAGCAGGAATGCTTTGCGCCGGCCCTCATCTACCGCATCGGCGAGGATGGCGCGGTGACCGGCGAACTCGAAGCGGCCGAAGTGCTGGCCGCCGATTTTCGCCCGGGCCGCGACGGGCGTGAAAACGGCGCGCTCAAGCTGATCGCGGGATTGCTCGATCTGAACCTTGACGATCTGGTGCAGCGCGAGCAGCAGGCCGAGCGCCGCCGGCGCCTGCGCGCCAACGCCATCGTTGCGGCGATGGCTGTGCTGACAGTCGCGGCGATCGGCGGCGGCGCCATCGCCTGGCAACAGCGCGGGGCTGCGCGCGATACGCTGCACCGTTCGTTTGCAGCACGGGCCTGGGAGCGGCTTGACGCGGACGACATCTCCGGGGCCGCGCGCTACGCGCTGGCCGGCGCACGCGTCGCCCGCGGCGACGACGCGCCCTTCCGCGACGCGCTCGCGGCAATCATGCACCGGGCCGGCGACGGGGTGTCGCCGCTCTGGCACGATCAGCCGGTGGGACGCGCGCGCTTCTCGCCGGACGGGGCCCGCATCGTGACCTCTGCGGGCGCATTCGAGTCCCCGGCGCCGGCGCGCGTCTGGGACGCCGCCACCGGGCGCCTGCTGCACACGTTCGCGCCGCCCGATCCTTCGCCGGACGTGGGCCATGGCGGCATCGACGCCATCTACACCCCCGACGGATCGGCGATCGTCACCGCCGACTGGTCGGGCAATGTCTATGTCTGGGACGCCAACACGTTCGCATTGCTGCATACGCTGGAGGGACATTCAGACCGGGTCTCGCTGGTGGCGTTCGCGCCGGACGGATCGCGGTTCGTCACTCAGGGCAGCCGCTTCGGCAATTCTCGCCTGTGGGACGGGCGCACATTCGCCTACCTCGCGACGATGCAGTCCAACAATGCCGGTTCGCCCCGCGATGTGGCCTTCTCGCCCGACAGCGCCCGTTTCGTGATCGCACGCGGCTCGGGCCAGGCCACCGTCGATTTCGACTACGAGCCCCAAGTCTATGACGCCCGCGACGGGTCGCCTCTGTTCAGCCTGGTTGGGCACACCGATTCCGTGGTTTCGTGCGTCTTTTCTCCCGACGGCGCGACGATCCTCACAGCCAGCGGCGATTTCTCGGCGCGGATCTGGGACGCACGCACCGGCGCGCTGCTGCGCACATTGCTGGGCCATCGCGGCCCGCTGCGCGGCGCAAGCTTTTCGCCAGACGGCGCGCGCGCGCTGACGGTCAGCGCGGATGGCTCGGCGCGGATATGGAACGTCAGCGACGGGCGCCTCGAATTGATCCTCACCGGCCACGAAGGCCCGGTCAACGCGGCGCGCTTTTCGCCGGACGGACAGCGCATCGCCACCGCCAGCAGCGATGGCGACGCGCGCATCTACGCCGCCGACGACGGCCGGCTGCTGTCTCGGCTCGTCGGCCACGCCGGCCAAATCGCAGACATCGTCTTTACCGACGGCGGCCGCCGCGTGGTCACCTCGAGCGAGGACGGTTCCGTCCGCATCTGGAGCGGCGCCGCCGATCGGCGCGTCGCGGCGGTGGCCTCCGAAACCTCCGACTTCGACTCGCCCTTTGCCGTCGACAATACGCGCGTGTTCACCGCCACCGGCGCGGGAACCATCGGCGTTTGGGCGCTCGAGGATGGGCGCGCCCTCACGCAATTCGGCGCCGGCCTGGACTTCGAGTTCGGACGCACGGCAGTCACCCCCGACGGTCGCCGCATCGTCACGTCGCAGGCGCACACCGACCCGCCGCTGACCACCGTGTGGGACGGCGCCAGCTTCGCGCCGATCCTGTCGCTTCCCTCGGCGGGTCTGCGCGTGGCCATCGGTTCGAGCGGAGAATGGGCGCTTGCGGGCGGCGTGGCGTGGAACCTCGCGGCCACCCCCCCGCGCCGGCTTGCTGTCGACGCCAATTACGCGACCGCGCACATGGACCCCACAGGCCGCTACGTGCTGGCGCTGCCCGGAACCGACGATGCGGATGTGATCGTGTGGGACTTGACCGCCGGCCGCCCGGCATTCTCCATCCCCTTCCGCTTTGCATCCTCCACCCACATCGCCGCGTTCGCGCCCGATGGTGGGACGCTGTTTGTGGAAGCCGAGAACGATCGGCAGGAGCAGAGCGCCGGCGGCGACATTTTCAGCGTGCCGGACGGGCGGCGCATAGGCGCCGTGCCGCGCCGCGGCGGCGCTTTGAGAAGCGCGGCGTTCTCAAACGACGGCGCGATGATCGTCATCGTGCGCGATTGGCCCTCTGCGGTGGAAGTGTACCGCGCCCGCGACGCCGCGCTGATGGTGACGATGCCGCTGCGGGCTGATGCGGCGACCAGCGCCGGGTTCTCTCCCGACGGCCGCTTCATCGTCGCCTCGTATCTTGACGGCGTTGCGGTCGTGTGGAGCGTCCTGGAGGGACGCCGCCTGGCGGTGTTCGGCGACAGCGCCCGCTTCCGCCGGCACGAGACCAACGGCATCGTCGTGCGCGGCGCCTCGCGCATCGAGATGACGCACGCCCAGTTCGCGCTCAATGGCGCGCGTATCGTCACACGCAGCACCGCCCCGCAGGGATCGATCGAGATCTGGGACACCACGCGCTTGTCGCAGCCGCTCGCGCAGCTGTCGCGCGACGCCTGCGATACGGTGCTGGGTCCGCAAGGCCGGCGCTTCACCGAGACCGAATTCCACGCTGATGCGCTGCTGGTGTCGGAATGGGGCGCGGCCAGCCGCGATGTCTGCGAGGGCGTAGCGGGCGCTGCGCCGTTGGAAGCCGGGCCCGGTCAGGCTCAATAAGTATCCACGCCCCAATCGTCGAACGTCGCGCCGATGTGGCGGTCGAAGTCGCGGGCGCGATTCATATCGTCGCGGCCCTCATCGTCGCCGCCGCGCCGGCGCGCCACGCCGCGGCCGAACAGCGCTACCGGATTGGCCGGTTCGCGCGCCAACGCGGCTTCGAACGAAGCGCGCGCGCCGCCCCATTCACGGTTGCGCAATTGCAGCACGCCGCGGCAGAGCTGCGCCTCCACCAGTTGCGCGTCGCCTTCGACGGCGGTGTCGGCGTCCTCGCGCGCCTGCGCGATCCAATCGCCGCGCTGACGGCGATCCTGTTCGCGCGCGGTGCGCAGCCTCAGCCAGCACCGCCCCGAACGTGCGTCCGGCAGCGTCGGGTCGATCTCAAGCGCCGCGTCGTAGTCGGCGAGTGCGCTGGAATCATCACCGT
>CAZNTI010000055.1:0-9588 GCA_964575885.1 uncultured Terricaulis sp. | reverse complement strand
CCTGGAAGCCCACGAACGCAAATAATGTACGCCGGATGCAGCGACGCTCTCAGAGCTGCGCAACGACATTCACCAACTCCAAGAGCAATTGGAAGGCATCGCCGCGCCAGCGGCATGAAGGACTTGGACATGACCACGCTCGACCTCCCGCGTACACTGCCCAAGCGCCCCGACGGCGAAGGCAGCGTTCAAGTTCATATGGACCCCACGGTGCGGATCGAACGCGCCAAGGTGTTTGCGGTTTACGGCAAAGGCGGCATCGGCAAGAGCACGACCTCCTCCAATCTCTCGGCGGCCTTTTCCCATCTCGGCAAACGCGTGCTGCAGATCGGGTGCGACCCTAAGCACGACAGCACCTTCACGCTCACCAAGCGGCTGGCGCCCACCGTCATCGACGTGCTGGAGAGCGTGGAGTTCCACACCGAGGAATTGCGCCCCGAAGACTATGTCTTCGAGGGCTACAATGGGGTGAAGTGCGTGGAAGCGGGCGGACCGCCGGCCGGCACCGGCTGCGGCGGCTATGTTGTCGGCCAGACCGTGAAGCTCCTGAAAGAGCACCACCTCCTGGAAGACACCGACGTCGTCATCTTCGACGTGCTTGGCGATGTCGTTTGCGGCGGCTTCGCAGCGCCCCTGCAGCACGCCGAACGCGCGCTTGTCGTCACCGCCAATGATTTCGACTCGATCTTCGCGATGAACCGCATCATTGCCGCGATCCGCGCCAAGTCGAAGAATTACGATGTCCGCCTAGGTGGCGCGATCGTCAATCGCAGCGAAGGATCAGATCAGGTCGACCGCTTCAACAGCGCCGTCGGGCTGGAGCGTATTGCGCATTTCCCCGTCGTCGACGACATCCGACTGAGCCGGCTCAAGAAATCGACGGTCTTTGAAATGCCCTCGACGCCGGCGCTCGAAGGCGTCAAGGCGGAATACATGCGCCTGGCCGCGACCCTCCTGATCAGCGACACCGCTTACGATTGCGTGCCGATGAAAGATCGCGACATCTTCGACTTCCTGGGGTTCGAATAATGCACACCGCCGCCCCCACCTATGCAACCCGGCGCGCAGAGCTCGAAACCTATTTCGATCGCACCGCGTTGCATGCCTGGACACAACTCACGTCCGACGCGCCGGTGAGCGGCATACGCGCGACCGTGCGCGCCGGGCGCGAGCGCATGCGCGCAACGCTGCTGGAATGGCTGCCTGCGCAGCTGAACGGAAAAACGCTGTTCGACGCAGGATGCGGGTCCGGCGCGCTCGCGGCCGATGCGGCAAGGCGCGGCGCGCAGGTAATCGGCGTTGACGTATCGGCCAGCTTGATCGGCATAGCGCAAGAACGCCTTCCCGCCCATCTCGCGCCCGGCGGCGTCGAGTTCGTCGTCGGCGACATGCTCGATCCGCGGTTTGGGCCGACCGACTTCATCGTGGCGATGGATTCGCTCATCCACTACCCGTTGCGCGAAATCCTCGATGTGCTCGCCGCCTTCGCCGGCCGCGCCAACGACGCTATCCTCTTCACCTTCGCGCCGCGCACGCCGGCGCTAGCGCTCATGCACGCGGCGGGGCGGCTGTTTCCGCGCAGCGACCGGGCGCCGGCGCTCGAGCCGGTCAGCGAGGACGCGATCCGCCGCGGTATCGCGGCGAACGCTGCGCTGAGCAGCTGGCGCGTCGGCGACAGCCAGCGCATCGCTCACGGCTTCTATACGTCCCACGCCATGAAGCTTGTGCGCGCATGAACGACAAAGCGGCCCACCGCTTGCAGGACTGGCGCGCTCTGGTCGCGGCGCTGTTGCCGTTCGCCGACTCGGCGACGCCGCAGCTGCCGCTGGCGCGGCTGTTGCGGCTTGCGCTGTTCCAGGTGGCGGTCGGCATGGCGGCGGTGCTGCTGACCGGCACGCTCAACCGCGTCATGATCGTCGAGCTTGGCATTCCCGCGGCGCTGGTCGCGTTGATGGTGGCGCTGCCGCTGGTGTTGGCGCCGCTGCGCGCGCTGATCGGCTTCAAATCCGACACCCATCGCTCCTATCTCGGCTGGCGGCGCGCGCCCTACATTTGGTTCGGCTCGATGCTGCAGTTCGGCGGCTTCGCGATCATGCCGTTTGCGCTGCTCATTCTCTCCGGCGACACGCACGGACCCGTCGTCGTCGGCCAGATCGCCGCAGCGCTGGCTTTCCTGCTGGTGGGCCTTGGCATGCACACGACGCAAACCGCCGGACTGGCGCTCGCCGCCGATCTCGCGCCCGAGGAAGCGCGTCCGCGCGCCGTTGCGCTGCTCTACGTGATGCTGCTCGCTGGGATGGGGCTGAGCGCGGCCGTGTTCGCGTGGCTGTTGAACGACTTTTCAGCGCTCAGGCTCATTCAGGTGATCCAAGGCGCGGCGGTCGCGACCATACTCCTGAACGCCGCTGCGCTCTGGAAGCAGGAGGCGCGCAATCCCGCGCTCACCGCACCCGAACGGGCGCGCGGCTCGTTCGCCGCGCACTGGCGCACGCTTGCCAGCGATGCGCACACGCTGCGGCTGTTGACCGCCGTCGCATTGGGCTCGGCCGCATTCAGCATGCAGGACGTATTGCTGGAGCCCTACGGCGCGCAAGTCCTCGGGCTGTCGGTGAGCGGCACCACCGCGCTCACCGCGATCTGGGCGCTGGGCGCGCTCTTGGGGTTCGCGCTGGCGGCGCGGCGGCTTGGCCGGGGCGACGAGCAGCATCGCCTCGCCGGCGCGGGCGCGCTTCTGGGCGTGGCGGCGTTTTCTTTGATCATCTTTTCGGCCGCGTTTGAGTCGACGTTGATCTTCCAGCTCGGTGTTTTTGGCGTGGGCTTCGGCGGCGGGCTGTTTGCGGTCGGCACCCTGACGGCCGCCATGGCGCTGGCGCGCGACGGCCAGGCGGGCCTGGCGCTCGGGGCCTGGGGTGCTGCGCAAGCCACCGCGGCCGGCGCCGCGGTTGCGCTCGGCGGCGGCTTGCGCGACCTCGTCGCCGGCTTGGCGCAAGCGGGCGTGCTGGGCGAGGCCCTGGCCCGGCCAAGCACGGCCTACAGCTTCGTTTATCACATCGAAATCGGTTTGCTGTTCGCGGCTTTGATTGCGATCGGCCCGCTGGCGCGGCACGCGCGCCCGCCGTCGGCGCAATCCGAACGTTTTGGCTTAAGCGAGTTTCCCACCTGAACCGCATGAGAGGGAGCAAGAGAAGATGAGCGATGCAGTATTCAATGGAGGCGCAGACGTCGCCGAGTACGTGCTATGGGCGTTCTGGCTCTTCTTCGCCGGCCTGGTGATCTACTTGCGCCGCGAAGACCGGCGCGAAGGCTATCCGCTGGAGGACGATCTCAGCGGCCGCCACGAACCCCTGGGCGGATTGCTCTTCACCGCTCAGCCTAAAGTTTTCCGCCTGCCCCACGGCGGGGGCTCGCTCACCAAGCCCAACACGGACCGTGACGCGCGCGTTCCGAAGGCGCGGCGGACCGCACCCTGGTCAGGCTCTCCGATCGAGCCGGATGGCGATCCCTTGAGTGCGGGCGTCGGCCCCGGCGCTTACGCCGAACGCGCAAAGACGCCGGACCTGATGATGCACGGCGCCCCGCGCGTCGTGCCGCTGCGCGTGGCGGACGATTTCTATCTCGACAAACACGATCCTGATCCCCGCGGCATGCCCGTCATCGCCGCCGACAATGTCGAGGCGGGCAAGGTCAGCGACGTCTGGATCGACCGTTCCGAATACCTCATCCGCTACCTTGAAGTGAGCCTCGCCGATAGCGCCACACGCGTCCTCATTCCGATGCCGATGGCGCTCATCCAGCGCTCGCGCAAGCGCGTGAAGGTAAGCGCATTGCTCGCGTCCCAATTTGCTGGCGCTCCCCAAATCGCCAACCCCGACCAGATCACCCGCGACGAAGAAGAACGCGTCGCTGCTTATGTCGGCGCGGGTACGCTCTACGCGACCCCGCAACGCGCGGAGCCATGGCTATGAGCGAGCACGATTTCGAACCCATCAGGGGCCTGCCGGGCGCGCTTCCCGCTGGCGAGAGCATTTTATGGCAAGGCGCGCCCGATTGGTGGCTGCTGGCCCAGCGCGCCTTTCACCTGCGATCGGTCGCGCTTTATTTCGCCCTCCTCATAGCCGGCCGCGCCGCTTTCGTCGGCGTCGCGGAAGCGGCGCTTGAGTTCGCGCCGTTCGCGCTGGCGAGCTTTGCACTGCTGACTGGCCTGGCGGCGCTGACAGCGCGCACTACGGTCTACACCATCACCAACCGGCGTCTGGTGTTGCGCTTCGGGGTGGCGCTGCCGAAAGCCATCAACATTCCGTTCGCCATCGTCGCCGGCGGCGCGCTCAAATCCTACGGCGGCGGCGGCGACATCGCCGTCACGCTGACGCCGCCTAACGCGATCAACTACTTCCTGCTCTGGCCACACGCGCGACCCTGGAAGCTGATGGCGCCTGAGCCGGCGTTGCGCGCACTCACTGATGCGCAATCGGTCAAGGCGATTCTTTCCGAGGCGCTGCGCGCCGCCCAGGCGGTGGGCGCCGCCGTTCCAGCGCCGGCGGCCACGCCGGAACGCGCGCTTACCCCAGCATAAGAGGCACAAGGCCATGAGCAACATCGACCGCGAAACCTTCCCACGCTGGACCCTTTTCGCCGCCGGCGCGCTGATCGCGATTTCGATCGTGGGCGCTGGTTTTGCGCGCCAAGCGCGGCTGCACGCACCGCCGCAAGCGACGACGCAAGCGAGCCCGCTTGCCAGCCGCGATCTGCACTTTATCGACACCGCGGCCGGCGCGGTGGAGGTGCGCGCCGCCGAAACCGGCGCGCTGGTGTTCGTGGTCGAACCGGGGCGCGGCGGCTTCATTCGCGGCGTCATGCGCGGCATGGCGCGCGACAGGCGCGCGCACGGGATCGACCAGGGCCCAGCCTTCCGCCTCGCCGAATGGCCGGACGGGCGGCTCTCACTGGAGGATCTGGGCACGGGCAAGCAGATCGAATTGAGCGCTTTCGGCGCCGACAATCGCCGCGCCTTTCACCGCTTGCTGGCGCCCCCGGGAACCGACGCATGAAAGCGCCATGGTTGACCCGGCGCGACGAGACCGCGTGCACGATCCGTATCGAGCATAGCGAAGACAATTTGCATGCCCATGTCGAGCTCGACGGCGATGCGCACCTGGAGCCAGGCGACGCAGTGCATGTTCACGGCGCCGCGATCGAGGTCGCGTTCGGCCAACGTCTGACGCTGCGCCGCCCCGTCACCATTGTCCGCGCCGGCTGGTTCGCGCGGCACTGGACCAGGCTGCGCGCGCGCTTTGAACTCAGCGAGCTTTACGAACTCAGCTTCACGCCAAGGAGACTCCATTGACGACCGCAGTCTTGGAGGCCCCGCGCCTCGCCAATGAGACGACGCGCACGGCCCAAGCCGACACTATTCTCAGCCCGCGCTTCTACACCACAGACTTCGCCGCGCTCGACGCCATCGATGTGAGCTCGGTGCGTCGCGAATGGGACGCGCTGATTGCGGAGCTGAGAAGCGACGTCAACAAGCTGCACTTCAAGCGCGCCGAAGCGTTTACCAACAAGCTTGAAGACCTTCCCCCCGATCTCCGCGGCGAATTCGTTGACTTCCTGGTGAGCTCGATCACAGCGGAGTTTTCCGGCTGCGTGCTCTACGCCGAGATCGCCAGACGCGCGCGCAATCCCGACATAAAGGCCCTGTTCAAGCTCATGAGCCGCGATGAATCGCGCCACGCGGGCTTCATCAACGAAGCGCTCAAGGATTACGGCATCGGCGTCGATCTGGGTTTTCTCACTAAAACCAAGAAGTACACCTTCTTCAAACCCAAATTCATCTTCTACGCCACCTACCTCTCGGAAAAAATCGGCTACGCGCGCTACATCACCATCTTCCGCCAGCTGGAGCGCCATCCGGAGCGCAAGTTCCACCCGATCTTCAATTGGTTCCGCGAGTGGTGTAATGACGAGTTTCGCCACGGCGAGGCGTTCGCGATCCTCATGCGCAACGATCCGCGCTTGCTCAGTGGCGGCAACCGCTTCTGGATTCGATTCTTCCTCGTCGCTGTGTACGCGACCATGTTTATCCGCGATCACAACCGGCCCGCGTTTCACGCCGCACTCGGCCTCGATCCCACCGACTACGACTATCGCGTTTTCCGCATCTGCTCGGACATCACCAAACAAGTGTTTCCGTTCACGCTGGACACCGACAGTCCGCGGTTCCGCGCCATACTGGAGCGGCTGCGCGTTGCCGCCGAAGCGCTCGCCGCCGCGAATGGGCGCCGCGGCTTAGGGGCGATGTTCGCCAAGCTGCGCCATGGCGCAGCGGTCGCGGCGGCAGCGCTGCAGCTCTTCCTGCATCCGGTGGTCGAGCACCAACCTCCGCGCGACGTCCGCTTGGCGCCGGTATGGTGAGCATCAGCGACATCGCCGCGCCCATAGGCTTTGCGGCGTTGACCTGGTGGTTTTCCACGGGCGCCATTCTGTGGCTCGATCATCGCCCGCGTCATACCTTTGCCTGGAGCTTGTCGGCGGCCGGCGTGCTCGCCATCATCGGCGGCGTCGTGGTCGGCATGACCGCCGGGCGCACCGACGTGGGCGCGGCTTATCTCGGCTTCAGCGCCGCGATCATGATCTGGGCGTGGCATGAAATGAGTTTCCTGATGGGTGTCATCACCGGGCCGCGGCGGGCGCCGCTGCCGGCGGGCGTCACCGGCTGGAAGCGGTTTGAGCTGGCGACGGCGACGGTGCTGCATCATGAGCTGGCGCTGGCGGTGACGGCAGTGGCGCTGGCGGCGCTGACCTGGGGACAGCCCAATCAGACAGCCGCGGCCGTGTTTGCGGCGCTGTGGGCGCTGCGCCTTAGCGCCAAGTTCAATCTTTTCCTGGGCGCGCCTTATCGCAGCGAGGAGATGCTGCCTGCGCATCTTGCGCACCTTGCAAGCTATTTCCGACACAGGCGCTGGAATGCGCTGCTGCCGGTATCGCTGCTGACCGGCGCCGTCGCCGCCTGGTCGATCGCGACGTTTGCGCTCGGCGACGGCGCTAGCGCTTTTGAGCGGACCTCAGGACTGCTGGTGCTGGCGCTCGTCGCGCTGGGGTTGCTTGAGCACCTGTTCTTGTTCGCGCCGCCGCCAAACGCGTGGCTGTGGGGCTGGGCCCAGCGCGGCGGCCAGCGCCGCGATCCCTGAAGCGCGGCTGACTAGAGGCCGAGTTCGTCCCAGCGCTCAAGATAGATGCGAAACCATGGCGCATAGCGTTCAGGCTGCATGCGCACGCGCTGCTGCAGATCATCAAGGGCAACCCAGGCGACAGCCTCCACCTCATCGGAATCTAGCGTGAGCGCGAGGTTCTGATCCGCAGCGTCCGCGGCGAAAACATGCACGCGCTCGTGCTCGCGCAGCCCGTTGGTCACGTCGGCGGCGTATTCGAGTATCAGTCCCGGCCGCAGCGGCAGCGCCACGCCTAGCTCCTCATAGAGACGGCGCGCCGCGGCGCTGGCGGGCGTCTCGCCCCAGTGGGGATGCGTGCAGCAGCTATTGGCCCAAAGGCCGGCGCAATGGTACTTGCCGGCGGCGCGGCGCTGCAGCAACAGCGCGTCGCCGCAGATTACGAACACCGAGACGGCGACATGCAGTGCGCCCTCGCGATGCGCCTGCATTTTTTCGATGGGGTAAAGGCGTCCTGTCGCGTCGATGCCGGCGATGGGAGGTGCGTCAAGGCGTGGCGCGGCAGCCATAGCCGCCTTCATGCCGCCGCCGCCACGCGACTGAGCGCGCATTGCGACCAGAGTTCGGAAAGCGCGCTGACCAAGCGATCGATGTCCTCGTCGCTGTGCAGCGGCGACGGCGTTATCCGCAGCCGCTCGGTTCCTCGCGGCACTGTAGGATAATTGATCGGCTGGATGTAGATGCCGTGACGCTCAAGCAGCCAATCGCTGATCTGCTTGCACTTGACGGGATCGCACACCATCACTGGAATGATATGGCTTGGATTGTCCATTACTGGAATCCCAAGCGCGTTCAGTTTGCGGCGCACCTTGGCGACCCGCTCCTGATGCTGAAGTCGTTCTGCCTGGCTCGTCTTCAAGTGCTGAATGCTGGCGCACGCGCCTGCGGCGACCGCCGGCGGCAGCGCCGTCGTGAAAATGAAGCCCGAAGCGTAGCTGCGGATGAAATCGCACAGCGCAGAGGATGCCGCGATGTATCCTCCCAGAACGCCGAAGGCCTTGCCCAGCGTGCCTTCGATCACGGTCAGGCGATGCATGAGGCCCTCGCGCTCGGCCACCCCGCCCCCGCGCGGGCCGTAGAGTCCGACGGCGTGCACTTCGTCGAGATAGGTCATCGCGCCATAGCGCTCCGCAACGTCGCAGATGTCGGCAATCGGCGAGATGTCGCCATCCATGGAATAGACCGATTCAAACGCCACCAGTTTCGGCCGCCCGGGCTCGATGGCGGCCAGCTTTTCTTCCAGGTCGCGCGCGTCGTTGTGCTTGAACACGATGCATTCGGCCCGGCTATGGCGGATGCCTTCGATCATCGAGGCGTGATTGCCGGCGTCAGACAGGACCACGCAATTGGGAAGCCTTGCGGCCAAGGTCGACAGCGCCGCCCAGTTTGAGACATAGCCGGAGGTGAACAGCAGCGCCGCTTCCTTCCGATGCAGGTCGGCAAGCTCGCGCTCCAACAGCACATGATAGTGATTGGTGCCTGAGATATTGCGCGTACCGCCCGCGCCGGCGCCGCAGCGATCGATCGCTTCGTGCATGGCGGCCGTGACCTTCGGGTGCTGGCCCATGCCAAGATAGTCGTTCGAGCACCACACGGTCACCTGCGCGATTTGGTCGCCGGCATGCCGACGCGCATTGGGAAACGCGCCCGCCATGCGCTCGAGATCGGCGAACACGCGATACCGGCCCTCGCGCCGCAATCCGTCGAGTTGATCCTGGAAGAAAGCTTCGTAGTTCATGCGTGGTTCCACTCTCTCGGGTTGCGACGCGTGCGCCGGCGGCGGCGCATCGCGCCGCAATGGTTCAGTTTCGCGGCGCCTGCTCGGATGGGGCCGGGCGTTGCTCCGGCGGCGTCGTCGGGACTGTGCCTTCCGCGGGAACGTTGCCTTCCGGCAGAGCGCCCTGCGGGGTCGGCGCAACGGCGGCGTCGGACGGCGTCGGCGAAATCGCACCGGCGGCAGGATCGGTCGGCGCAATGGCCAGCGGCACATCCTGCACAGGCAGCGGCGGGCCGACATAGGTCGCGCTCACTTCGTAGCCCGGCGCAAATTGATGCTCGACAGCCCAGAGATACCAATTCGGCACCGCTGTTCCGGTCAGCAGAATGCCGATGCCTCCGGTCAGCGGACACAGCACCGCAAACCACCAAGCCCAGCGGTGAATCGATTCCATTGAGGCGTTGAAGCCCATGGTCCAGCGCCAGAAGAGGGCCGCACGCTCCGACGCCGTGCCGCGATCGGTGATCTGCTCGATCTCGCGTTCGCCGCCATAGCGGCTGACGGCCAGAATGGTGGCGCCGTGCATGGCGAACAGCAGCGCCGAACCGTAGAGGAAGGCGATCGAGAGCGCGTGGAATGGATTGT
>CAZNTI010000054.1:0-9660 GCA_964575885.1 uncultured Terricaulis sp. | reverse complement strand
CGGCCAAGGCCGGGTCACCGCCAATTTGGAGGGCGTCGTCGTCGATGAAGCCTTTCGCATCGAGGACAAAGACTGGTTGCCGGTGCTTTTCAACCTCGTTCAGGAGGAGGGCTTGTGCGTGGGCGGCTCAGCGGCGCTGAACGTCAAAGGGGCCATCGAACTCGCCAAGCAATTGGGCCCGGGCAAAACCATCGTCACGGTGCTGTGCGACTACGGCAACCGCTATATGGGCCGCCTGTTCAACCCGGAGTTTCTGCAGTCGAAGGGACTGCCGACCCCGCCCTGGCTGACATAGCCTGCGCCCGCGCGCTGGCCTCGGCCAAAGCGCTGGGGTTATAAGTCCGCTCAAGAAACCGTCTTGGGGGGGAAATTCATGCGACAGATGCTGGCCGTGTTGGCTGTTGTTTTGGCTGGCTGTGCGAGCACGGCGTCGACCCCGCCCGCGCCGCCCCAACTGGCTGCGTTCTCGCATCCCGCCCTTTCCCCAGAAGCGCTGCAGGCGCATGTGAATATTCTCGCGTCAGATGAATTCGAGGGGCGGGCGCCGGGTGGCGAAGGTGAGCGTCTCACCGTCGAATACCTTGAACGCGCCTTCGCGGCGGCGGGGCTGCAGCCTGGCGTGGTGGGCGCAGACGGCGCGCGCTCCTGGCGTCAGGAGGCGGCGCTGATGGCTGCGACCCTCACCAACGAACCGGTGCTTGCCATCGCCGGGCGCGACGGCGCGCGTCAGTACGCCTATGGCGAGGATTTCACCGCCTGGACGCGTCGGCTGGCGCCTACGGTCTCGGTCGAGAACGTAGAAATGGTGTTCGTGGGCTACGGCATCGTGGCGCCGGAGTTGAATTGGAACGACTACGCCGGCCTAGATGTGCGCGGCAAAATCGTGGTGATGCTGATCAACGATCCGGATTTCGACACCGGCGATGATCGCGGCTTCGGCGGTCGCGCGATGACCTATTACGGGCGCTGGACCTACAAATTTGAGGAGGCCGGCCGCCAAGGCGCGGCGGGCGCCATCATCGTCCACCAGACTGCGCCGGCGTCCTATCCCTGGCCGGTGATCGGCAGCCGCGTCAGCGGGCCGCGCTTCGATGTCGTGCGCGCAGATCGCGGGGCCAGCCGCGCCGGCTTCGAAGGCTGGATGCAGGAGAGCGTTGCGCGCGAGACCTTTCAGCGCGCCGGGCTCGATTTCGATGCGCTGCGGGCGCGCGCGCAGCAGCCGGGTTTTCGTCCCGTACGCATGGGCGGGCTGACCGGCTCGCTGGCGGTGCAGACCGCCTTTCAAGAGATGCGCTCTTCGAACGTGGTGGGCGTGCTTCCAGGCGCCGTGCGCCCGGATGAATACGTGATCTACACAGCGCATTGGGATCATTTGGGCCGCTGCGCGGCGATCGATGGCGACGACATCTGTAACGGGGCGGTCGACAACGCCACCGGCACCGCGGCATTGGTGGAACTCGCGCGCCGCTTCGGCGCCGACGGCGCACCCGAACGCTCGCTGGTGTTCATCGGCCTGACGGCCGAAGAGCAAGGCCTGCTCGGCGCGCTCTATTACATGCAGAACCCGTTGTTCGATCCGCGCAACACCGCCGCCGCCATCAACATGGATGGAATCAATTATTATGGCCGCACACGCGATATCGAAGTCGTCGGATTCGGCAAAAGCGAGATGGACGATTTGATCACGGAAGCGGCCGCCGCTCAGCGGCGCAGGGTTGAGCCTGATTCATCGCCGGAAGCGGGTTACTTCTACCGATCGGATCACCTGCATTTCGCCCAACTCGGCATACCGGTGCTGTATACGCGGCGCGGCATCGATTTGATCGACGGCGGATTGGCGCGCGGGCGAGAGATCCAGTCAGGCTACACGGCGAACGAGTATCACAAACCCTCCGATGAGGTGTCGCCGGGCTGGGATATGTCGGGCGGGGCCGAGGATCTGGACCTGCTTTATGCGGTCGGACGCCGGGTCGCAGACGGCGATAGCTGGCCGCAATGGCGCGAGAACGCGGAGTTCCGCGGCGCCCGAGCGGCGTCTGGGCGCTAGAGGAGCCATGCATTTCTGCGCCTGACCCCTGCGCTGAATGACGGTCATTGTTTCGTCACCGTCGCGCCCGCTAAGGTATGGGTTTAGGGCCGAACTGTCGCCGCATGGGACAGCCCGTCGTATGAGTCCTCAAAAGGGCGCGCAGACCGAGGACGCATGGAATTCAACCAGGACCTGCTGCCGGCCCTTTTGACGACCTTTGGCCTGTTCCTAGCCGTCGGCTTCTTCGCGCAGCTTGTCGATGGCGCCGTCGGCATGGCCTACGGCGTGATTTCGTCGAGCGTGCTGTTGGCGTTCGGGGTGCCGCCGGCGCAAGCCTCGGCTACCATCCACGTGGCGGAATGTTTCACCACCGGGGCCTCCGGCGCTTCGCATATCGCGCACAAGAACATCGACTGGCGCTTGTTTTGGCGCCTGGCGCCGGCTGGCGTTGCCGGCGGTGTGGTGGGCGCATACCTGCTTACAGAATTTAACGTGACCTTTATCAAGGCTGTAGTGATCGCGTATCTCGGGCTCCTGGGTGTCTACATGTTGTCGCGCGCTTTGCGCGGACTGGGCCAGGAGCCGCCGCACCTGAACCACGTCGTGCCGCTTGGGGTTGTGGGTGGGTTTCTCGACGCCAGCGGCGGCGGCGGTTGGGGGCCGATCGTGTCGTCGACGCTGCTCGGGCGGGGCCACACTCCGCGTTACGTGATTGGGAGCGTCAATACGGCGGAGTTCGTCGTAACCATCGCGATCTCGATGACCTTCCTTTGGGCGCTGCTCACCGGACGCTTCGAAATCGCCGGCGGGGCGCTGAGCGGCGGGGCGGCCCTTGCGGGTCTCATTCTCGGCGGTCTGATTGCTGCACCGCTAGCTGGCTACGTGACCAAAATAGCGCCGGCGCGGCTGCTCCTGGGTGCGGCCGCGCTGCTGGTGATCGGGCTTTCGGTCTGGCAGGGCGTGCAATTGTGGCCGCGGCTGCTGGAGTATCCGATCTTCGGCGAAATCTCGCACATGCTTGCCGCGCGTTAACGCTTCGCAGCGAACCGCGCGTTTACGGCTGAGGCGCAATGATGATCCGCTTGGCGGAGCGCGCACTTGGTCGGCATCAACACTTCCGTGGCCCTCAGCCTGCTTGGCGGGTCGAGCACGAATGCAACTGGCCTCGACGCCAGTCTGCTCACGGCGTGGGCGGCGGCTAAAGCCGGGCTTGGCGCAGACGTCGCCGCCGCCACCCAAGACCCCAACGCACCGCTGGCGCCGGTCTGGACCCCGGGCGTGTCGCCCTCCGCGGAAGCGCTGGTGCAGCGCGCGCTGACCAACAGGCCGTTTTTCGACACCGGCGCCAAGCTCTACTCCGACCTCGGCGCCACCGGCGACTACCGCCGCCTGTTTGCGCTTTATTCCGGCCTCACCACCCTTCAGGCGCTCGCTGGGCGCGCCGAAGACGCGTCGCTGACCTCGACGCAGCAATCCCAGACCGCAGCCCAATTCGCGCGTGGGCTGACCGAGTTGGAGGCGTTCTTCTCCCGCGAGCAGTTCGACGATATCCGACTGGCCCAAGGCGACCGTGTTGACGCAGCGCAATCGACGCTGGCGCTGGCGCAAAGCGCTGAGGACTATACCACCGGCATCATCCACCGCGGCGGCGTGTACCAGACCGTGAGCGGGCTCGCGGCTGACGCCGAATTCAACATCGTCGCCACTTCGGCCGGCGGCACGGTGCGCAACGTAGCGATTGACCTCGCGCAGATGGGTTCAATCCCGCGCACGCTCAGCAATGTGGTGAGCTTCATTAACACCACGCTGAGCGCAGCGGGCGCTGCGTCGCGTATCGAGATCGTCGACAAGACCCCCAAGACCAACACTATCGTCATCGGCGGCCAAGCCGTTGAGCGTCCTTACACAGGCGCCAAGCAATATGCGCTCAAGGTGGATGTCCGCGCCGGCGAGAAAGTGGCGTTCAATCCAGTCGCACCGGCCGCGGCGTTCTACGCCTTGGGCTCGGCGGGCGCCGGCGCGCGCCTGATCAAGCTTGAAGATGTCGGGGGCGCCGCCGGCCAACCGGTTTGGCTTGAGCGCCCAATCGCCACTACCGATCCGGTTGGCGGCCACGTCGCGAGCGGCTGGCTCGGCCCCGGCGTTCCCTATCAAAGTGCGCCGGCGGACGCCTACGAACAGCGCAGCAACGCGCTGGTGTCGGATGGCGCCAACGGCGTGGAGGATTTGCTGCGCACCGCTGGCGAAGCGGTGCTGAAGCTCGACCTCGCCGATGGCCGTGTAATCACCGTAAGCACAGCCTGGCGCAGCGATGATCTCGAATCCTGGCGCGCTCGCGCCGGCGAAAGCGAGGATCGCGCGCTTATCGACGATCTGGCGGAGCGACTGACGCAATTGCTGCACGAACAAGGGGTCGCCGCCGGTTTCGATGTCTGGGAGGATGATGGCGAACTGGGGCTTTCGTTGTTCACCGCCGACGGCGTCGGCGCGTCAAGCCTTGCCATCAGCGGCCGGCCGGTGCGCTTCGAGGGCATCGAGCAGCCGGGCATGGTGGGCGGCCTGCGCGAGGGCATTTTCGCCCGCCGCTTCGAGGCGGCGGGCGTCGCGGCGACAGGCGAACTTTTTGTCGGCGCCCAAACCGTCGTCGTCACCACCAGCACGGGCGCACGCACCTTTTCGTTCGACGGCGGCGAGGATGGCGTCGACGCGACCACGCTCGCTGGTCAGATCAATGAGGCGCTGCGCGCGGCGAATGTGCAGGCGGCGGCAAGTTTCATCGATGATGGGGGCGTTCTGAAGCTGCGCCTCGACGCGCTGCACAGCGTCGCCGCGATCAGCGCGACGCTCAATGGCGAAGCGCATGCCGGCGATTTGCAGGCGCCGGGCGCGTGGGCTTCCGGCGGCTTGCCGACGGCGCTGCCCGGCCAGCCTTTCGGCGACGCGCGTCGCGTCTATCAGGCGGGCAGCGCCCCCTTGCTCGCCCATCCCGGCGCGTTCGACGTCGAGATCGTCGTCGATACGCCCGCCGGCGCGCGCACCATCACGGTCGCCATTAGCGCGCAGGATCGTCTAGATTACCCTGACGCCGGTCCCGGCGAACTTAACGCAGTGCTCAAGGCGCGCATCGATGAAGCGCTCAACGCGGCCGGCGTCTACGTAAGCGCCGACGCGGCGGACCTGGCGCAATGGACGGTCGCTGAAGGCGCTGGCCAGCGCATCGCGTCGATCAACGTCAATGGCGACCCGCTGACGCTTGCCGCAGCCAGCCCGGCGTACGGGCTGGGCGGCGCCTTTTCGGCCGAACGCAGCTTCACAGGCGCCGCCGCCGCCACCGGCGTCGGCGATGACCTCGCGGCCTTGCTCGGCGATCCGACAATGTCGATCACGTTCGACACCCCCTGGGGCGTGCGTACGGTGACAGCCTCGCTTGCGCCCGGCGATCCGCGAACGCTCGAAAGCGCGGCGCTGCGTCTTAACGAAGCTCTGGCGGCGGCCGGCTACGACCTGGGCGTTGCGGCGGTGGCGCTTTCGGGCGGCGGCGCAAGCCTGCGCGCGGTCGCGGGCTCGACCCACAGCGTACGCGCGGTGAGCGAGGTGACACTGGGCGCGATGGTGCACGGGTTTACGCTCGATCCGATCGACAGCGTCAGCCATGCCGACGATCCGGTTGGCGCACTGCGCGTGGCTGTGCGCGCCGCCCGCGGCGCCGCGGTCACCGAATCCGTTCCCTCTGCGTCCACGTTCGTCGCGCCGAGCGCCAACGCCAGCGGCTGGTTCCCGGGCCGCGCCTTCGACATCGCGGTGGGCGGCGGCGCCGCAGTCGCCACCGCCCGCGCTGTTGCAACCGCGGCGGACGGCTCGGTCTATGTGCTGGCCGATCTCTCCGGCGATTCCGCTGCGCTGGCCATCAAGGGCGCCCGCGACGTCGCGCTGTTGAAATACAATAGCGCCGGCCAGCTGCAGTTCACCGAAGTGCTCGGCGCGGCGCAGGCCGCCAGCGGTTTTTCGCTGGCGGTTTCGGCGGACGGCAGACGCGTCGCGGTGGCGGGGGCGGTGGAGGGTGCGCTCTCCAACGCTGCTGCGGACAAGGGCGGGGCGGATTCCTTCGTGACCATGTTCGACAAGGACGGCAAAGAGCTCTGGACGGCGCGGCGGGGCGGCGCCGCCAATGACGAAGCGCGCGCCATCGCCTTCGCCGCGGACGGCTCGCTCTATGTTGCGGGAACGACCGAGGCCGCGCTCGGGTCGCAAATCGCGCTCGGCGCCGCTGACGCGTACGTGCGCGGGTATTCCGCGGCCGGCGTAGAATTGTTTACGCGCCAGTTCGGCACGGGCGGAACGGATGCTGCAACAGCCCTGCTTGTGCGCGGCGATGTCGCCGGCGGCGTTGAAATCGTCACCGGCGGGGTTGAGAACAATCGCGGCGTCGTGCGCCGCTTCACCTATTCCACTAACGCAGGGATCGCTACAGGCGCCAGCCGCGACATCGGCTATTTCTACCAAGGCGCGATCAACGGTTTGGCCGCCGACGGCGCCTCGCTTTACGTTGGCGGCGCGGTCGGCGCCGATCGGTTGACGCTTGGCGCGCCGGCGCGCGGGGCCGTCGCCGGCAAAGAGGGCTTTGTGGCGCGGCTCGATGTGGGTCTGGTGTCCACAGCACTCGATCGCACCACCTATCTTGGGTCGGCCCAGGACGATGCGGTGACCGGCTTGGCCATCGTCGATGGCGCGGTTTACGCCGCCGGATCGAGCGGCGGCGTCATCGCCGGGGCGGGCGCGCCGAAATCTTCGGCGGGATTTCTGAGCCGCCTTGATGAAAACGGCGACGCGGCGTGGACGCGCGCCTTCAGTTCATCGGCCGGCGCGGTCACGCTCACCGGTCTGGCCGTAGACGCTTCTGGCGCTTCGCCATTGGATATACTGGGCTTGCCTCGCGGCGAATTGAATGCGCGCTCTGACGGCAAGCTGGTGCAGCGCAGCGCGTTGCGCGTTGACGACGAGTTCGAGATCGGCGTCAGCGGCCGGCGTCTGACCACGATCCGCGTTGGCGCCGATGACACGCTCGCCTCCCTGGTGGTCAGCATGAACCGCGCCATCGGCTCGGCCGGGCGCGCCGAGATCGTGGGCGAAAACGGCGTCGAGCGGATCAAGATCACGGCGCGTGAGGGGCGCGCTGTCGCACTCGACGCGGGCCGTCCCGGCCGTGACGCGCTCGGCGCGCTGGGCCTCGTGCAGGGCGTGATCGCCCAGAACGGGAGCGGGCGCGGGGCGTTGAAGACGTACGGGCTTGGGCTGATCGCCGCCGATCTGAAGCTCGACACGCCAGCGCGGATCGCCTCCGCCAAAGCTGAGCTCTCGGCTGCAGTGTCGATCGTGCGCCAAGCTTACGAGCACCTGCTCAACCCCAACGCCAAGGAGCTGACCGCAGCAGAAAAGGCGCTGGCCGCGCGCCGCGACAGCGCTGGCCCCGCGCCCGAATATTATCAGACGCAGCTTGCGAACTATCAGGCAGCGCTCGCCCGTCTCGGGGGGTGATAGGCGTGGTGCCACGGGAGAGGATTGAACTCTCGACCTCACCCTTACCAAGGGTGCGCTCTACCACTGAGCTACCGCGGCGAAACGGAAGCGGCGCTTCTAGCGCGCGCCGTCCGGGGATGGAAGCCCGCTTACTCCTGGGCGCCGTCAGAGTTCGGACCGGTTGGGGGCGTGATGTCCTCGGCGCCCGGCGCTTGCGGGGACGCTGGCGCGTCGGCTCGGTTCACGGCCTTTGACGGCGCCGGCGGCGGCACCCCGCCGCAGGCCGCCCGCACGGCCGCCCACTCCGCGTCGGACATCGACGGCGCAAGCCCCGGGCGCGAGCGGGCGCGGGCGATGGCGGCGCGATTTTCGGTCGCCGGGTGGCTCGAGAGCAAGGTGGCGGCCCCCTCCGGCTGATCGCCGAATTCCTCAGCGAAGCGCTCGAACAGCCGCGCCAGCCCGGCGGTGTCGATGCTGGCGGCGTCGAGATAGTCGAGCCCGCGCGCATCGGCGTCAGCCTCGTCGCCGCGGCTGTAGCGCAGGCCTGCGAGATTGACCGAGGCGATGGCGATCGCCTGGCCCGCGCCTGCGCCGCCGAACACGACGTCGAAGAAGATGCCGGCCCCGACCTGGCGCACAATGTTCTTCATGATGTGGTTGCGTTCAACGTGGGCGATCTCGTGGGCGATAACGCCGATCAGTTCGTCTGGATGCTCGGCCAGGCCGATGAGCTGGTCGGTGACGACGACGGAATTGTCCGGCAGGGCGAAAGCATTGGGGATCGGCGATTCAACGATGCTGATCCAGATCTCGTCTTTCTGGGCGACGTTCGACGCCTGCATGATCCGGTAGGCTACATCGTTGACGATGCGCTCGGCTTCATCGGCGTCGTCGCACGTTTCGGTGAACGCCTCGACCTGCGACCAGGAGATGTCGGCGATCTGCTCGCGATAGCGCGGCGGCATGGCGTCAGCGATCGGCCCCGCCGCCAGCGGCACGCCGACGAGGAAAGCCCCTGCCAGCGACCACGCGGCGGCGGAGAGCCCTGCGATCGTCGGCAGTCCCTCGCGGCCGAAAGCGCGGCGGCCAAACAACGCCGGCGCGGCCGCGGCCAATGCCGCGCCCGTATCCTCGGCCAGCGTGAGTCTCTCGCCGGTGTCCGGCTTGCGTTTGAGAATGATCGCGCCCTGGCCGTCATCGGCGCGGCGCAGGTCGGCGTAGCGCCAGACGTGGCGGGCACCGTTGACGTCGATCTGCAGCGACTCGGCGCCAAACTCCACCCGCGCGGCGTGGGTGACGGCGGCGCGCCCGTCGGCGAAGCGCGCGTCCATCACACCACTCCTACGCCCAGGTCGAGATCGAACGCGTCGCCGAGGCTCTCGCCAGCACGCGTCTCGGCGACGATGCTTTGACCGATCTCGGCAAAGCGCGGCGCGCCGATCACTTCAAGCCTGGCGATCACATAGCGCACCTGCAGGAACCCCGCCAACGGCGCCAGCAAGCCCAGCGAAAGGATGATGATGACCCAGCCGGAAAGCGTGATCCCAAGCAGAGAAAATGTCTTGGCGCGCAGGCGGAAGCGGGCCCCGTCGAGGGATATGAGCGACGCGATGCGATTCATCGCCGCCGCGTTGTAGGGGATCCAGGCGATGGTGATCAGCACCAGCGACAGCACAACCACGCCAATCCCGATGGCAATGAAATAGGGCGCCATCGCCTCGGGGTCGGCGTCGGGGCCGGCCATCTCCGCAAAGCCGATCGCGAACACGGTGAGAAACACCAGCAGGTAGGACACGATGACCGCGAACACCGCCCCGATCCAGCCCATCGCGAACGGCCACCACAGACCGTGCTGGGGCGACTTGCCGTCATCGATAAACTCGAAAGGCTGGTCGCCAAAGCGCGCGTTGGTCCACAGCAGCCGCGCCCGGTTCATGCGCGCCACCGGCGTGTACCAGCCGAGCGACAAGGATTGCAGCACCGACCATCCCCACGATGCGAATGCAAAGCTCCAGGCGGACCCGGAAAGGCCGAAGCGGATGCCGCGCCAGCGCGTGCGCGAGAGCTGGTAGCGACGCATCCAATAGCGCGCCGCCGCCACCAGCGGCACCGCC
>CAZNTI010000053.1:0-9711 GCA_964575885.1 uncultured Terricaulis sp. | reverse complement strand
GCTGCGACCGCGCCTTGAAATGCCTCAGGCGCGGCTGCGAAGGTCATCCGTGCCGCCACCACGCTCGGAACCAGACCGTGTTCCGCAATTGCGGTCAGCACCGCGTCCGCAAACAAACGCTGCACCGGGGTCGGCTGCGCGCCGGTCACCAGGAACCAGAAATAGCTGGTGAAATCCGTTTTTCCGATCACCTCCTCGCAGAGATCTCGGCCCCGCACGGTGATGCGTTCGGCGGTGGAGGTCGAAATGGCGCTGTACGGCTGATCTTGCTTCCCGATGCGCATTCGGGCTCCTTTTTGGCGCTCACGCGCACCACGGCGGCCAAACCGCCCAACCTGGCGCGGGACAATAATGTTCGAAATTCGAAGTTGTCTTCGTTATTCGAATTTTCTATAAGCATGTCAAGGATAAGGTCTGAGCGCGGCTCGCGCGTAAAGCGTTTCGAGGATGCGCGTCCTCCTCGGTCCCAGGGAGCAACCCATGGCAACAGCGCTCAACGGCGTCACCGTACTGGAGATGGGGACGTTCATCACCGGACCGGCGGCAGGCATGTTGCTGGCAGATCTGGGCGCCGACGTGATCAAGATCGAACAGCCCGAGACCGGCGACCCCTTCCGGGCGTTCAAAGGCGGCCTCTACAGCCCCCACTTCCAGACCTATAACCGCAACAAGCGGTCGATCACGGTCAACACCAAAATCCCCGCGCAGCTGGCGGCGTTCGACGAATTGGTCGCGCGCGCCGACGTGTTCATTCAGAACTTTCGCCCCGGCGTCGCTCAGAAACTCAACGTCGGGCCGCAGCGGCTGCAAGCAATCAATCCAGCGCTCATCTATTGCTCGATCTCCGGCTTCGGCAAGGATGGCCCCGACCGCGATCGCCCCGCCTTCGACACCGTAGCGCAAGCGGCAAGCGGCTTTCTGCGGCTGCTGGTCAACCCCTCCAATCCACGCGTGGTGGGCCCCGCGATTGCCGACAGCGTGACCGGGTTCTACGCAGCTCTGGGCATACTCGCGGCGCTGCATGAGCGTCATGCGACCGGCAAAGGCCGGCTCGTGGAAACGTCGATGCTAGAGGCGATGTGCCACTTCAATCTCGATGATTTCACGCACTTCCTGTCCGAAGGCGAGGAGATGGGGCCGTTCAGCCGCCCGAACGTGTCGCAATCCTACGTGTTTGAGTGCGCCGACGGTCAGTGGATCGCGCTGCACATGTCTTCGCCGCCCAAGTTCTGGGAGAATCTGGCGCAAGCCGTGGACGACCCCGGCATGCTCGCGCGGCCCGAGTTCGGCACGCGGCAAGCGCGGATCGCGCATTATGAAGAGGTTCGCCGCCATCTCGCACCGCGCTTCAAGAGCCGACCGCTGGCCGAGTGGTGCGCGCGCCTGGAACGCCTGGAGGTTCCCCACGCCCCGGTGCGCACCCCCGCCGACGTGCTCAAAAGCGAACAGGCGCGACACCTTGAGCTGAGCCTCGAAACCAAGCATCCAACAATGGGACGCTTTCGCACTGTCCGCTCGCCGCTGAGCTTTGACGGGGTCTACGATCGGGAGGTCACGGCCCCGCCAGTGCTCGGCGAGCACAACGCGGAAATCCTTGACGAACCGCGGAAAATCAGCGCCGCTGAATGAGGCTGCGACGCCGCCAAGCGCCCAGCCGGTAAGGCGCCAAGGCATGAGCGACGATTCCAACAAGCCCGAGAAAGATCCTGAATATCTTTCTACTTTGGAACGCGGGCTTTCGGTGCTGCGCGCATTCGATCAGGCCCACCCCGAAATGCAGCTGAGCGAGGTGGCTGCAATCACCAATCTCAGCCCGGCGGTGGCCCGCCGCTGCCTCAACACCCTTGTCCAATTGGGATACGTCGCCAAACACGGACGCCGCTTCCTGCTGCGTCCGGAAGTGCTCGTATTCGGCTCCGCGTACGTGTCGTCGATGAACTTGGAGACGGTTGCGCTGCCGACTCTGCAGCATTTGCGCGACGAAACCGGCGACAGTTCCTCCATGGCGGTGCTCTCGGGCGCCGACGTGCTTTACATCGCCCATGTTTCGACCAACCGCCCGATCCGCCTTAGCGCCAGTGTCGGCACCCGCTTCCCCGTACACGCCACGTCGCTTGGGCGGGTGTTGCTGGCGTTCCACGACGAGCAAACGATCGAGGCGTATTTTCGCACCGCCAAACTTAGCCGGTTCACCGAACGCACTCTGACGACGCCCGAGGCGCTCCGGGAACGCATCGCGCAAGTGCGCGCGAGCGGCTACGATTCGGCGTGGGACGAACTCGATTATGGCATCGTGTCGGTGGCGACGCCGGTGTTCGACAAGGATCGCCGTATCACCTGCGCCATCAATTGCTCCACGGCCACTGCCCGAATCACCCGGGAGGAATTGGTGCGCACACGCCTGCCGCTGCTGCAGCAGGCCGCGCGTGAGATCCAGGCCGCCCTGCTCAAGCGACCATATCTGGCCCATTCGCTGACAGGATAATTTTTCGATTATCGAACTTGACTTCGTATTTCGAAATCTATTAAACTTTGTCCCTTGAGAGCAAGCTGCGCAGGAGTGCGCGCTATCGAAGGGCGAATGGCATAGCCAATTCGACCCGATCAACGAGGCTGTTCCGGGGGAGGACTTAGAATGAGTGCACACTCGAACCGTTTGTGGGCGTTAGTGGGCGCATCCGCGCTCGCCTTCGTCGCGTCACCGCTGCCTGCGATGGCCCAAGACAGCGAAGAAGGCGACATCATCGTCACTGCGCGCGCGCGATCTGAATCGCTGCAGGATGTTCCAGCTCAAATCACTGTGTTCAACGCTGAAGCCATTGAAGCACGCGGCATTCAAAGCCCCGCCGACTTCATCGCGTCGGTGCCCAATGTCACCTTCGTCGAGACCCAGAACGCGGGCACCAGCTTCCTGGTGCTGCGCGGCATCTCGCAAGCGCGCAACAGCGAGCCCTCCGCTGCGATCGTCGTCGACGGCGTGCCGATGACGCAGCCGGCCCAGTTCAACCAGGAACTCTTCGATATCGCGCAGATCGAAGTGCTGAAGGGCCCGCAAGGGGCGCTCTACGGGCGCAACGCCATTGGCGGGGCCATCATTATCACTACGCGCGCGCCCAGTGACGAATTCGAGGGACGCGGCACAGTCGGATACGAGTCTGGCCCCGGGGTGCGTGCGCAAGGCGTGCTGAGCGGCCCGATCGCCGACAATCTTCGTTTTCGAGCCGCACTCTCGTACTTCGATACCGAGGGCCACCTCACCAACGTCAACACCACCGACGCGTCGGCCGAGCGCGATGTCGACCCCGTCGAAAACACCAATGCGCGGCTGTCCTTCCTGTACGACCCGACCCCGCAATTCAGTATCGACGTGCGCTTCGCCGCGGACATCCTGCGCACGCGCGCGCTTTATTACGTGGTGAACGATTTCGGCGATCCCGAATTCAACGACCCCAACAGCGTCTCGCGTCCGATCAATCTGAACAATTCCGGCATCAACGAGCGCGACATCTACGATGCTGCGGTCAAGCTCACGTACGATGCCTCTTACGGCACCTGGACCTCGATCACCGGCTTCAACTCCGTCGAGGAAATCCTGACCGGCGACGGCTACCCGTTCGACCCGTTCGGGGAAAGCCGTGTGTTCTTCGACTTCAATCAGAGCCAGTTCCTCGACGTCGACACCATTACCCAGGAGCTCCGCTTCAGCTCACCGAGTGAGGGGCGTTTCCGCTGGATCGCCGGCGCGCAAGTGTTCATGACCGACCGTTTTATCTCCACGGGAAACATGATCGACACGGGGGCCGGGGTGTTTCCGGTCTACGAAACTCCCAGCACCAACCCCGACAACCCGCAGCTCACCTTCCTTGCGGACTCGCAGGAGCAATTCGCCTGGGCGGTCTATCTGAACACGTCGACCAACCTTACCGACCAGCTCGAACTGTCGCTGAACGTCCGCTACGACAACGACACGCGTGAGAACACAACCGAGACGCCGACCGGCTTCCTGCCGTGCGCGCCCGGACCTTCCTGCGCCACCGGCCTTGTTCGCGAGGAAACGTGGGACGACGTGCAGCCGCAAGTGATCTTGCGTTACGAAGCCAGCGACAATCTCAACCTCTACGCCAGCTACAGCCGCGGCTTCCGCAGCGGCGGCTTCAATCAAACTGGCGTCGGCTCGGTTGCGGACGCCGCCGGGTTCTTCGGTGTCGGCGACATCTTCGACCAGGAAACAGCCGATACTCTGGAAGTCGGACTGCGCAGTCAGTTCTGGGGCGGTCGCGCCAATTTCAGCGCCAGCGCCTACCGTACGGAGGCCGAGGGCACGTACTATTTCGTGTTCCTGGCCGACAACTCCACACAGAACCTCGGCAATATCGATGCGGTCGAGTACCAGGGCTTCGATCTTGAACTCAACGCGCGGCTCTCCGATAGCGTTCAGGTCAATCTTGGCTACGGCTACACCGACAGCGAAATCACCGAATTTCCGGATCCGGTCGCGGTTGGCGCCCGCGCACCATTGGTTTCGGAGTACACGTTCAATGCCGGCGGCCAGTATAACTTCCCGCTCGGCGGCGGCATCGAGGGCATGGTTCGCCTCGACTACAACGTGATCGGGGACACGGTGTTCACGATCCCGTTCAGCGCTCCGGCGCTGGCCCTGGATGCAACGCCGATCGCGCGCGATCCGGTGGACCTGGTCGATTTGCGGATCGGCGTGATGGGCGAGACTTGGTCGCTGACGGCGTGGTCGCGCAACCTTCTGGATGAAGAATACAACACCGAGTATTCTCCCGGCGGCTTCCTGTTCCGCGCTCAGCCGATGCGTTGGGGCATCGACCTGACGAAGCGGTTCTGATGTGGCCGTTCGGCCGTAAGCGCAAAGCCGAGGCGCCCAATCGCGAGGTGCCCGGCAGCGCCGCGGCAGCAGCAAGCAGCGCCGCGGTAGAAGCAAAAGGAGTGAAGGTGGCTAAAGTCCTGGTGCTCTACTATTCCAGCTACGGCCATGTCGAAACGCTGGCGCGGGCGGTCGCTGAGGGGGCAGCGACAGCTGGAGCCGAGGTGGTCGTGAAGCGGGTGCCGGAACTGGTGCCTGACGACGTCGCCGCGGGCGCCGGCATGAAGCTCAATCAGGCCGCTCCGATCGCTCAACCCGGCGAGTTGGGTGATTACGACGCCATCATCGTCGGCACGCCCACCCGCTTCGGGAACATGGCCGCGCAGATGCGCAACTTCTGGGACCAAACCGGCCCGCTTTGGGCCAAGGGCGCGCTGGTCGGGAAGGTGGGCAGCGTCTTTACCTCCACCGCCAGCCAGCATGGCGGCCAGGAAGTGACCATCATCGCCACGCAAGTGACGCTGATGCACCACGGCATGATCATCGTGGGGCTGCCCTATTCGTGGGCGGGCAATTCTCAGATGGCGGAAATCAGTGGCGGCACGCCCTACGGCATCAGCACGATCACCGGCGGCGACGGGTCCCGCCAACCGAGCAACAACGAGCTTGAGGGCGCCCGCTTCCAGGGCCGTCATGTCGCCGATATTACCACGCGCCTGCTCCGCGGCAGCGCCTGAAGCGATCAAACCTGAGACTTGGAGGCAAGACATGAGCTGGTTTGGAAACGGGTCGAAAAAGAAAAACGGTTCGGAGACAAAGCTGCCCAGCCGGCTCCACCACACCGCCTACGTCACCAAAGACATGGAGGCGACGCGCAAATTCTACGAGGACGTGATCGGCCTGCCGCTTCTGGCGACGTTCTGCGAGAAGGACGAATTGTTCGGCGCCGAGCGCACCTACATGCACACCTTCTTCGGCCTCGGCGACGGCAGCGCGCTGGCGTTCTTTCAGTTCGCCAGCCCTTCCGATCAGGAGCAATTCGGCCCGCAGATGCCGTTTTCGCCGTTCCACCACGTCGCGCTTAACGTCGATAAGCAGACCCAGGACGAGATCGAAGCGCGCATCAAGGGCGCGGGCTACACCGAACCGGGCCATTTCGTGCTCGAACACGGCTATTGCCGCTCGGTCTACGTGACCGACCCCAACGGCATGATCATCGAGTTCTGCTGCGACGACGAGGCCGCCGCGAAAGATGCCCCTAAACGCCAGCAAATGGCGCACGCGGAGTTGCGCCGCTGGTTGGCTGGCGATCACCGGGTCAACAATTACTATCGCGCCGACCACAAGGCGGCATGATCCCGGGTCAAGGCGCGTAGAGCAGTGCCCACATGAGCGCCCAGCCAAACGCCGCGGCGGGGCGCGTAAGCGTCGACGGCGGCGACGTGGCGTTCGTATCGGCGGGCGTCGGCCCAATGCTGCTGTTCCTGCATGGCTGGACGCTCGACCATCGCATGTGGGCGCCGCAAATGGCGCACTTTGCGCCCACGCATCTCGTCGTTGCCCTTGATCGACGCGGCTTTGGGGCATCGAGCGCGCCGCCAGGCTTGGCGGTCGAGGCCGACGATTTGGCGCGTGTCATGGACGCGCTCGGGGCGGCCAGCGCAGCGGTGGTCGGCATGTCGCAAGCGGGTCGCGTAGCCATCGATTTTGCGCTGCGTTTCCCAGAGCGGGTGTCGGCGATTGTACTGCAAGGGGCGCCATTAAGCGGAGTAGCGCCTGGACCGGCGCCCGAGGAGACCATCCCCATCGTCGAATACGCCGCGCTGGCGCGTGCCGGGCGCCTCGACGAGATGAAGCGCCGCTGGCTTTCGCATCCCTTAATGCACGCCCAAACCGAAATCGCGGCGCGGGCGGCATGGGAAATGGTGCAGGCCTATCAGGGCCGCGACCTCAGCGCCTCCTCCTACTTGCGCGACGCCGCACCACAAGACCTCGCCCGCATCGTTCAGCCGGCGCTGGTGATCACAGGCGTGAACGACACGCCCTGGCGCCGGCGCGCCGGCGACGCGTTGGCAAGCGCGCTTCCAAACGCGCGCCGCCTGGAACTCGAAGCTTCGGGGCATTTGTGCAATCTCGAAGCGCCCGACGCCTACAACGCCTCGCTGCGGCGTTTCCTTACAAAGGCATGAGTTTCGCAAACCCGCGACCCTTACGGCCAGAACCTGCCGCTGGCGATCGCCGCGCCTTCGGCCAGCGCTTTGAGCTTGGCGAAGGCGACGTTGGGGTCGACGCCGCCCGAGCCGACATGGACCGAGAAGCCGCAATCAACCGCCGCCACTACATTGTCGCGTCCGACCAGGTGAGCGTAGCGGCCGATGCGCTGAGCCACCAGTTCGGGGTGCTCGATGTAGTTCGATTGACACTCGATCACGCCCGGCGCCAGCACCTTTCCTTCCGGCAACTTCACGCTCTCGAACAGCTGGTATTCATGGGCGTGGCGAGGATTGGCGGCCTCGAACAAAATGGTCTGTGGCTTGGCTCGCCAAACCATGTCGATGATGTCCCCGAACGGCACGTCGCAATGGTGCGGGCCCGGGTAGTTGCCCCAGCACATATGCATGCGCAATTGCTCCGGCGGGATGTTCACGACGGCGCGGTTGAGCGCTTCGATGTGCAGCGCCATCCGATCGCGGAAGCCCTTTAGGTCCAAATCGGCGTACTGGGTATGACGCCCCATCGCCAAATCCGGACAATCGATCTGCAGCGTAATACCCGCGCCGGCGATCGCCTCGTATTCGTGGCGCAAGCCCTCGGCGACGGCGAACACATAGTCCTCGTGGCTGGCGTAGTATTCGTTGGCGAAGAAAAGCGTGGTCACCCCCGGAGAGGCTGCGCTCATGAACGGGCGCACGCCGGAATGGCGCTGCAGCGCGGCATGGAGCCGCTGCGCGTCGATCCGGGGCGCATCCATGTCTCTGACGCTGATCGGTCCGTTGCAGGCCGGCGTCTTGCGATGCTTGCGACCGGGGTCGGCGAAGATTCTAGCCTTCAGGTCCGGGAAATCTTCGACGTCCTGAAAACGGTAGCTGTTGCCAGCGCCGCCGAAGCCTTCCAGACGATCTTTGATGTAGGTGGCGTAACTCGGCTTCGACATCTCCCCGTCATTGACGATGTCGAGACCGGCTTCGACCTGGCGCGCCACCACCTCGTACACCGCCTCTTCAACGCGGGCCTCGACCGCCTCCGGCCGCAGCGGCAAGCCATCCTCGCGCGCGAACATGATCTCAATCAGGTCCTGCGGCCGCGGCAGGCTGCCGACATGTGTGGTCAGGAAACGGTTCTCGCTGCCCATGGGCTCGCTCCTCGTCGCGCGCGGCGCTTGTCCAAGCTGCGTGGCTTCTATGTGAGCGTCAAGCAATCGCCGCGCCTCTGCAGCCTTTTGCGGACGGCTTCACGCTGCTAACACCTCTTCATGCAACGCAGGTCGGAGTGGACCGCATGAAAGACGTCGCCATCGTTTCCTACTGCCGCACCGGCATCGCCCGGGCCACGCGCGGGGCGCTCAACCAAACCCACGGCATCGCGATGGCGGCGCACGTCATGCAGCAGGCGCTCGCGCGCGCAGGCGTCGAGGCCGGCGAGATCGAGGACGTTATCCTCGGCTGCGGCCTTCCCGAAGGCGCGACCGGCCACAACGTCGCCCGCAACGCCGCGCTCTACGCCGGTTTCGGCGTCGGCGCGCCTGGGGCCACCATCAACCGCTATTGCGGATCTGGCGTAACTGCGGCGTCGATCGTGGCGTCTCGCATCGCCTCTGGCGAGATCAGCGCCGGCATTGCCGGTGGGGTCGAGAGCATCAGCCTCGTGCAGTTCAATCTGAACTTCAACGGCTTCTTCTACGAGCCCTTGCAGCAGATGATGCCGGCGGTCTGGTGGACCATGAACCAAACCGCCGACTACGTCGCCGAGAAGTACGACATCACGCGCCAGCAACTCGACGAATACGTGGTGTTGAGCCAGGGGCGGGTCGCTGCCGCCAGTGCGGCGGGCAAATACGCTGAGGAGATCGTCCCTTTCACGACGCACATGAAGGTGACCGACAAAGCCTCCAACGAATCGCACATGGAGCAGGTGACGCTCGATCGCGACGAGGGCCCGCGTCCCGACACCACACTTGAGAAGCTCGCGGCGCTGAAGCCGGTCTACGAAGGTGGAACCACCACCGCCGGCAACGCCTCGCAACTCTCCGACGGCGCCGCCGCACTGGTGATGATGAACGCGGACCTGGCCGCGCAACGTGGGCTTCCGGTGCTGGGCTATTTCCGCGGCATGCAGATCGGCGCCGTTGCTCCGGAGGAAATGAGCATCGCCATCACCCCGGCGATCCGCAAGCTTATGCGCCAGCACGCGCTCACCCCCGCCAATATTGATCTGTGGGAGTTGCACGAGGCCTATGCGGTCACCACGCTCTATAATCAGCGTGAGCTGGACACCCCTTGGGAGACCACCAACGTCAATGGCGGGGCCATTGCGCTTGGGCATCCCTATGGCATGTCCGGGATTCGATACATCGGCTCAGCGCTGATGGAGCTGCGCCGCCGCAATGCGCGTCGGGCGGTTATCGGCGTGTGCACCGCAGGCGGCATGGCCAACGCTGCGCTGCTTGAACGGTAAAGCGAGCCCAGTTTACTCGCGCGCCTGCGGGCGGCGTTGGGGAATGACGACAACATCGTCACTGTCTGCGGGCTCAGGCCCTGGGATCACCACCACATGCTCATCCGGCCCAGAAATCGCCGCGGCGCCGCTGCTGCGGCGGTCGAGCGCCGCGGCCAGTACGGCGGCGGCGCTCGCCACGACAACGCCCGCGACGACGCCGG